>JBEAQB010000175.1:0-4862 GCA_041164125.1 Cyanobacteriota bacterium | reverse complement strand
TCAACCCCCGTCTACTTACTGGTTAATTATTGATATCTATGCCATCAGCCGACGTCGAACCCATCATCATTGCTGAGCAAGTCGAAAAATGGTACGACAACCGCTTCCAGGCACTACGGGGGGCAACACTAACGGTTGATCGTCAGGAAGTGGTGGTGGTGATGGGCCCATCAGGCTCGGGGAAATCTACTCTAATTCGGACGTTCAATGCGTTAGAACCCTACCAAAAAGGACGCATTGTCATCGATGGTATGACTCTCTCCCATGATCTCAAAAATATTGACGAGATTCGGCGTGAAGTGGGTATGGTTTTTCAGCATTTCAACCTGTTTCCCCATTTAACAGTTTTACAAAATATTACCCTAGCTCCCCGATGGGTTAGAAAATGGCCCCAGGAAAAAGCTGAAGCGATCGCCGTTGAATTACTGGAAAAAGTTGGTATTGTTGCCCAAAAGGATAAACGCCCCTCGCAACTATCTGGTGGGCAAAAGCAACGGGTGGCGATCGCCAGGGCTTTAGCAATGCAACCGAAAATCATGCTGTTTGACGAACCCACGTCGGCGCTCGATCCGGAAATGGTGCGGGAAGTATTGGATGTGATGCGCAATTTAGCAGCGTCAGGAATGACCATGGTGTGTGTCACCCACGAGGTTGGTTTTGCTCGGGAAGTGGCAGATCGAGTAGTGTTGATGGATGAGGGAATTGTGGTGGAAATTGCTAAACCTGACGACTTCTTTAGTCATCCCCAGGCAGAACGAACTCAACAGTTTTTAGACCAAATTTTGTAGACTTTAGGCACTACTGCCCTTGGGACTTTTGGCAGCCGTTTGCTCACACGACTTTATTGGCTGCTTGAGTTTGTTGCCATTTAATCACCCCATAGACTGCCAACAGAACAACGATTAGCAGCAAAGAAAAGGCACCTAATTGCCGAACCCAGGCCACAATTTCTTCAATGGATACTACCCGGCCTAAAAAATATGCCAGACTGACGACGATGGTCGCCCAAATCGAGGCACCACCGATATTGTAAAGCAGGAATTTGGTGTAGGGCATTTGGGCAATTCCTGCCATGGGCCCAGCAAAAATCCGCAATAAGGTGATAAATCGTCCCCAAAAAACTGCCCCGGCCGCATTTTTACTAAATCGCTCTCGGGCCGTTTCTAAATGTTGTTGAGGAATCTTGAACCAGTGAGCCGCTGTGGTTAATAATGGCCAACCGCCCCAGCGCCCGACCCAATACCCACAGCTGTCACCTAAGACCGCTCCGGCGATCGCCACTAATAAAACGCGTTCAAACTCTAACTCCCCATTACCGGCTAAAAATCCCCCGACTAAGGTAATTGTCTCTCCAGGAATCGGAATACCCGTATTTTCAAGCGCAATGCCGATAAAAACAGTCCAGTAACCATACTGGCGGGCTAATTCCTGTAATGTTTCTAGTGAAAAAAACTCCCCACCCATAGCTGCACTTTGCTCCACCCATAGCTGTACGTTCCTAATATTCTCCCGGCCCTCACCCTAGCAGGTAGAGCGTTGAGAAAAGGATTGAGACTGATTGACCCAAAAGACTGGTCCGTCCTCGCCCCAAAAAGCCAGTAATTTTTTCTAGCAATATGATTTGTTGAGGTTGACTTTCCCTGCGGGGCAAGGAGTCAAGACTGTTTCATCATAACCTAAGTTCGACTGGGAAGGCTGGCTGCCACTCTAACACCGGGAAACACTGACGAAAGTAAGCTTGTATTAATTTTAATGAAAAACTTGTTCGGGAAGCTATTTGGAGACCGGGGGATATTTCTCAAGCACTCTTTGACTCTCTGTTCGAGCGAGGTCTGGAGCTGATTACCAAACGCCGCGACTTTTGTCAGTCAACCAGGGGCAAGGCTTTAGACCGAGGTGTTTGGTAACCAACTAACGAGGGGATAGAGTAAGTATTCTAGGAAAAAGAGTTTCCAAATGAATTGATAAAAGCTAGTGATTGCTGCTTTATCCTCCAGGTTAACCCTCTGGCTCCGCCACCACAATACAGCTAACAGACAGAGATGGGAACCGACAAAAACAGGAACATTCAATGGCACGGTTGTGAGTAAACTCCAGGCAATGATGCCTAAATAGCAGAGACTCAGCAAAATGCAAGTCCCAACAAAGACGTTTTCTTTGCCAACTTGTAACGTTAGGGTTTGGATTTTAAATTGTCGATCGCCTTCCATATCTGGTACATCTTTAAAAATGGCGATCGCCACACTAAACACTAAAATAAACAGCGTTAGAACCCAAATGCGGGGTGACAATTGGGCCTGTTGGTTAAACGCTTGACTAAAAAACAAAAATAAGCCTAAGTTTACGACCATTCCCCTGACGGCTAGGATACACAGGGCAGCCAATAATGAAAAACGCTTTAGACGCAGGGGGGGGACTGAATACGCTGTGCCGATCAACAAACTAATCCCCACAGTGAGCCCTAACCACATCCCCAAGCCAGCAGCAAACATCAAAGCCCCTGCCCCACAAATTCCCACAATCCATCGACCTTGCTGCAGGGAAAAATCACCATTGGCCAAAGGTAAATGGGGTTTATTGACACGGTCAATGTCCACATCCCAAAGTTGATTGAGTCCAACAATATAAACATTGCCCAACAGACAAGCCCCCCAAGCGCCCACGCCAAGCCAAACCGCTGATGATTCCTGGGGAGCAGCGAGTAACCAGGCTAGACCATACACGGCCCAAACGCTTAAGCTTGTGCCGATAATTGTATGAGGACGGGAAAAACGCCAAAGGGCACGGAGAATCAAGAGCACAATCAAGTTAGCAAAATCGGTTTCTTGAAGTGTATCGGACATTGCGCCGGTTGCCAGTATCGACGGTGCCATTGAGATCAATCGGCTATCTCAGTGTCTAGAATAGAGGGTGAACTCCCTATCGCCATTTTTCATGCAACCGCTCCGCTCTTGTTTATTGGCTTTGACTTATACGATGGCGTTGGCGCCGCTGGCGATCGCCAATAATTACCAAGACCTAAGTCAATTGTTATCCACGAAAAAGTGTCCCCTCTGTGATTTACGGGGGGCCGGCTTAGTGATGGTGAACCTATCCCAGGCGGATTTAACCGGCGCTGATTTATCAGGGGCAAATTTAAGCCAAGCAAATTTGACGGGGGCGAACTTAACCGGGGCAAATTTAACGGGAGCGTCTTTATTTGGGGCAAATTTGAGCGGGGCGAATTTAAATGGTGCCATTACGGACGGTACAGATTTCCGGCAAGCCTATTTTGAGCGGGCAACGTTCATTAACACTCGCTTAGATAATGCCTATATGCAAGGGGCAAAGGCACTTTCCAGGGAGGCCGGAACCCCTCAACTATTTTACGGTTGGGGGTTATTAGAAACGCGTCAGGGTCATTATCACTCTGCCCTGGAGCATTACGACAACGCTTTGACCATTGATCCCAATTTTGCGCCGGGCTATTTAGGACGGGGGTTAGCCTTATTAAAGATCGGCAATGAAACCGCTGCCAGGGAAAATGTGGAATATGCTGCGTTCCTGTTCGAAGAACAAGGGGAGGAAGTGGGTTTGAAAACGTCGGCGCAATTTCTAGACAATTTAACGGAGATACAAGCAGCAAGAAGGCGGGGGGCGGGCAATGTTCAGTTGGACAGTATTGTCCGCGGGGTCGCATCGATGGCTTTTAGGTATTTATTGCCACTCATTAATTAAATCTTTCGTTCAGTAGTTTGAATCCAAGTATAGGGCGAATATTGTTATTGCCTATGCCGAAGCAGGAAAAGACCCGCAGGTTGCTCTAGATCAAATCCAAGATACCTCCTGGAAGGTGTGGGCTACCATGAAATTTCACCTAACAAGGGCACAGAAAATTTTGGCAAAATAAATCAAAAATACCTCTTATGTACATCGACTAAGGGCAACGCAATTTATTGTGGCAAAAACAATGATTTTTCTCACCTACAGTCCAATCTCAAAAGCAAGGTTCAAAAAACTGTTTTTAGTTATTGTGGTTGGCAGCAAACTGATTGACTAATTCAATATCAAGGTCTAGTTCTTGGGCAATTTCGGCGATCGCCAAGCCTAATTTTCTTAGTAGAGGAATAGTTTCAAGTTTGCCCTTCAGTAGGCCTCGTTGTTCTCCCTCCTGAAGAATTTCTTGATAGACGGCAGATTCCTCCATAATTTCACTCCTTAAAATTGTCTTGATAAGCTCAGGGGATAGCAGAATGCCTCCGAAAACTGAAATTGCGGCTATGAGATTTGCCTGATGGCGTGATTCAGAAAACCTAACTTAACCCATCTAACTTATCCAAAAGCCTTAAACCTTCAGCCACATTTCCCCGGGCCGCCATCAACTGAAAGCGATTATAAGCATCAAATTCAGTCAGAGCAATGGTGGAAAGTTCTTCAACCAATTTATTAACACTAATGCCCCTAGACTCCGCAAGTTGCTTGAGCCTGGAATGTTTATCATCAGGCATCCGAATTGTTAAAGTTGCCATAGTTTATCTCCTTAGTAAATGCTCCGGTTTTAAAATAGATAAATGGGGAAAGATTAACTCTGTCCCTTGAAAATCCCTGATATTATTGGTTGCAATGTAGTGGGCATTACCCGAAATTGCCAACTCAACCAGATGATTATCCCCCTCATCTTTTAAATTAGCCTTCAACAAATAGTAAATACTTATCCAATCGCAAACTGACATCAACGCTTCTAGTAAACTAATCATTTCACTGCAACATCTCAATAATCGTGGGTAGAGATACCGGGGAAGGAGGGTTGTCATAAAGGAGAAAATCTGGTTAAAGAATAGAATGAGTGATTTAAAGACGCGACTATTACAAACAACGCTGAA
>JBEAQB010000174.1:0-6007 GCA_041164125.1 Cyanobacteriota bacterium | reverse complement strand
CTATGGCGGCAATTGACCAATACGGTACTGGCAGAAGTCACGTCGGCCCTCAAACTCACCGACGGACAACAAGATCAGGTAAGGGAGAAAGTGAAACAACTCACTGGTGCCCAAGCCGTCGAACTGTCAACCAATATTGATCCCGAAATCCTTGGCGGGATTGTGATCAAAGTCGGTTCCCAGGTGTTTGATTCCAGTTTACGGGGTCAGCTCCGTCGGGTGGGCATAAGTCTTGGTGCCACTCTGTAACGGTTGATTTTGTCGCCCAGCGACGCCTTATATATTCACTTTTTTCAACGGAAAATTAAGACTATGGTAAGCATTAGACCTGACGAAATTAGCAGTATCATCCGTTCCCAGATCGAAGCCTACGATCAAAGCGTTCAAGTTTCCAATGTGGGAACTGTCCTCCAGGTGGGTGATGGTACCGCCCGGATTTATGGCTTGGAACAAGTGATGTCCCAAGAATTGTTGGAATTTGAAGATGGGACTGTCGGCATTGCGCTGAACTTGGAAGAAGATAACGTCGGTGCCGTTTTAATGGGCGACGGTTTTGGTATCCAAGAAGGCAGTACGGTGAAAACCACCGGCCAGATTGCCCAGATTCCCGTTGGGGATGCCATGATTGGTCGGGTAGTCGATTCCCTCGGTCGTCCCATTGATGGCAAAGGGGAGATTCCATCCACCGCCACCCGCTTGTTAGAGTCCCCCGCCCCGGGCATTATTGAACGGAAATCCGTTTGTGAACCGATGCAAACTGGGATTACGGCCATCGATGCCATGATTCCCATTGGTCGGGGGCAGCGGGAACTGATTATTGGCGACCGCAAAACCGGTAAGACGGCGATCGCCATTGACACGATCATTAACCAAAAATCTGAAGACGTCGTTTGTGTTTACGTGGCGATCGGGCAAAAAGCCTCTACCGTAGCCCAGGTAATTGATACGTTGACGGAAAAAGGCGCCATGGATTACACCATTGTGGTGGCTGCCAACGCCAACGACCCCGCCACCCTGCAATACCTCGCCCCCTACACCGGTGCGACCCTAGCGGAACACTTCATGTATGAGGGCAAGAGCACCCTGGTGATTTACGATGACCTGTCCAAACAAGCGCAGGCCTATCGTCAGATGTCCCTACTCATGCGTCGTCCCCCCGGTCGGGAAGCCTATCCTGGGGATGTATTCTACATCCACTCCCGTTTGTTAGAGCGGGCCGCGAAATTGAGCGATGCACTGGGTGGCGGTAGCATGACCGCGTTGCCTGTGATTGAAACCCAAGCCGGGGACGTTTCTGCCTACATTCCCACCAACGTGATTTCCATCACCGACGGTCAAATCTTCCTCTCGACGGACTTATTTAACGCTGGTTTCCGTCCTGCCATCAACGCCGGGATTTCCGTGAGCCGGGTAGGATCAGCGGCCCAAACCAAAGCGATGAAAAAAGTGGCTGGGAAATTGAAGTTAGAACTCGCTCAGTTTGCTGAACTCGAAGCATTCTCTCAATTTGCCTCCGATCTGGATGCAGCAACCCAAGCCCAACTGGCCCGGGGTCAACGTCTCCGTCAATTGCTGAAACAACCCCAAAACTCTCCCCTCTCGGTGTGGGAACAAGTAGCCATCAGCTACGCTGGCTTAAATGGTTACATTGACAAAATTCCGGTGGAGAAAGTCACGGAATTTGCCCAAGGGTTACGGGATTATCTCAAAGCCAACAAAGCCAAGTACGTTGAAATCATCAGCACTGCCAAAGCGCTGACTGAAGAAGCGGAAACGTTGTTGAAAGAAGGGATCAACGAATTCACCCAAGGCTTTGCCGCCTAACGAATTGAGACCGACGATCGCCCAGTAGAAGTAAGGGGGGTGGGGAACAGTTTTACCCTCGGGGTTTCTCCCCATCCTCTCCTTCTGCATCTTGCTCCACGCTAATGAGAGCCGTTGGTTGTGCGCTATTAAAAACGATAAATTTAAGCGGGTCGTCCTATGCCTAACCTCAAAGCTATTCGTGACCGGATTCAGTCGGTCAAAAATACAAAAAAGATTACTGAAGCGATGCGCCTAGTGGCAGCGGCCAAAGTTCGCCGTGCCCAAGAGCAAGTACTTTCTACTCGCCCCTTTGCCGATGCCCTCGCCCAGGTTCTGTATAATCTGCAAAATCGTTTGTCCTTTGCCGAAACGGAACTCCCCTTGTTTGAACAACGGGATGTGCAAACCGTTGCGTTGCTGGTCGTCACTGGCGATCGGGGGTTGTGTGGTGGCTACAATGTCAATGTCATTAAACGCGCCGAAAAACGGGCCAAAGAATTAACTGCCCAGGGAATTGGGGTGAAAATGGTCATTGTTGGCAGTAAAGCCAAACAGTATTTTGGGCGTCGAGATTACGATATTGCCGCCACCTTTGCCAACTTAGAACAAATTCCCAATGCCTCAGAGGCGGCGGAAATTGCCGATGCGTTGGTGGCTTTATTTGTTTCGGCGGCGGTGGATCGGGTGGAGCTCATTTATACTCGCTTTGTGTCCCTGATTAGTTCTCAGCCTGTGATCCAAACCCTCTTTCCCTTGTCTCCCCAAGGTTTAGAAGTGACCGACGACGAGATCTTTCGCCTCATTACCCGGGGCGGTAAGTTCCAGGTGGAGCGGGAGAAATTGGACGCTGGTGTCTCTAGTTTTCCCCAGGATATGATCTTTGAACAAGATCCCGTCCAAATTTTGGATGCGTTGTTGCCGTTATACAACACCAACCAATTACTGCGGGCCCTCCAGGAATCGGCAGCCAGTGAATTGGCGGCCCGGATGACAGCCATGAGTAATGCCAGTGACAATGCGGGTCAACTGATTGGCACGTTAAGCTTGTCCTACAACAAAGCCCGTCAAGCCGCCATTACCCAAGAGTTGTTAGAGGTGGTTGCTGGTGCCAATTCCCTTTAATTGACCTAGTCCCAGGGCACACTGTCATTGAGTTGCCAGTCAGTTCGGCGACATCACCTTCCCCCACCCTCGCACCGCAGGGCGGGGGTTCATGGTGCTTCTGGAGGGTCATGTGTTAACGTTGAAAAGCAATGCCTTTTGGTAATCTCCCTAATGACTTCAACCACTCCAGACATTGAAGCCCTAGCGGCAGAGCTCGGTGAGCAGATTTATATTGACGTGGCGAAATGGCATTTATTTTTAACGGAAGCCCATTTACATTTGCCTTTGGCGGAACGGGTCTATCCCTTGCTAGAAAGTGATAATCTCCGCCGTAGTGGGGTAGAAGCAATTTTACAGCAGTTATCCGTGTCTATTGGCGGCGGCAAAGTGGAAATTTCCTTACTCGAGGCTATGCCCACAGCCATTGTCGATCGCCTGATGATGGTGTTAGAAGACTATCAAAGCCAAAAATTTTAGGAGGGAAGGATGACCACCACACCCCTAAATAATAGTTCCCATACCGATCTGGCCCCCAATTTTGCGATTCCCCTCGTGTTAGTTGGCCTCGCCTTCCCCCTGCTCTGGGTTAACCTTTGGCTTGGTTTGGCGATCGCCATCTTTGGGGGGTTTTTATGGGTGCAAACGTTACTGATCAAACTTCGTTTTACAGAAACCAGCTTGGAGGTTTACCGTTCCAAAACCCTAATTCGTAGCTTTCCCTACACAGACTGGCAAAACTGGCGAATCTTTTGGGAACCCGTTCCCATTTTGTTTTATTTTAAAGAGGTCAAAAGCATTCACTTTCTGCCGATTATCTTTGACCCCAGCAGTCTCAAAGCGTGCCTCGAGCACCATTGTCCCCTTCAGAATTTACGTCCTGAATGACCTCAGAATTCCCCTCCCATCAACCCGAAGAGTTCTTGTCCCCGACCGAGACCCCAGCTTCAGACGTTGCCGCTGAGGAAACCATGTCTGCCTCGCTTGAGCCCCCTGACCCCCTTCCCCCAGAAATAGCCACCGACGCCGAGGCGGCGAATCCAGCGGATGAGGTCCTGACACCTGTCCTAGAAGAGCATGGGGAACAAACCTTGGCAGATCCCTCCGACCTATCGGCTCAAGACGTCCCTATGCCGATAACGGCGGCTTTGGAGACAGTGAGCCTGGAAGAATTGATGGCCCAAAAGGTGGCGCTCCAGCAAGAGATTGCCACGTTACAGGCCGAAAAAGCCCAATGGTATGCCCAGCAACTCCAGCAGGTACACACTCATGTGCAGCGGCTGGTGCGGGAAGGAACCCAGGAACTAGAACACCGCAAAGCCGCTTTAGTCAAGGAAATTGACAAACTAGAGCGTCGTCAGGATCGCATTCAACAGGAAATGCGCACCACCTTTGCCGGGGCTTCCCAGGAGTTAGCGATTCGCGTCCAGGGGTTTAAGGAATATTTAGTCGGCAGCTTACAGGATTTAGTATCAGCTGCGGATCAACTGGAACTTGGGGGGGGAGATAGTTGGGAATCTTCAGCCACCTACGGCGATCCCATTGTAGAAAATGCCGATGCCGCCCCCCCATTGACCTTCGCGGATCAACCTATGGCGCATCAAAAACGTCAAATTCAGGATTTATTAGAGCAATACCGCTCCCGACCGGATTACTATGGACCGCCCTGGCAATTGCGCCGTACTTTTGAACCCATCCACGTGCAGCGGGTGGAGGAGTGGTTTTTCACCCTTGGGGGGCGAGGGGCGATCAAAAGTTTAGAGAGTCGTTTACAGAATATTTTGGTGGGATCTGCCATTGTTGCTATTTTTAACCAACTCTATGGCGATCGCTGTCGCGCCTTGATCTTGGCAGCTACGCCGGAGCGGCTGGGGGAATGGCGACGGGGATTGCAGGATTGTTTGGGGATTTCCCGCAGCGACTTTGGCCCTGATCGAGGGGTGGTTTTATTCGAGTCTGCCACTGCTTTAGTGCAACGGGCCGAACGGTTACAGGAGGATCGCCAAATGCCGATAATTTTGGTGGATGAAACTGAGGAAAAAATTGATTTGGCCCTGTTGAAATTCCCCCTCATCCTAGCTTTTGCGCCCAATTACAGCCAGGGTCAAGGTACGGGCATGTCTGGTTACTACCCAGGTTTTTGATGATTAGCTCACCCCGTTTATTTATGCCGTCCCAAATCCTGCGATCGCCTAAATGCGGCCCGGACGGCCTCAATCAGCGCTGACCGAAATCCCATTTTTTCTAAGACTGCTACTCCGGCGATCGTTGTACCGCCAGGACTGGTCACTTGATCTTTGAGTTCGGCGGGATGAAGATGGGATTCTTTCACTAATTGGGCCGTGCCCAATACCGTTTGGAGGGCTAGCTGGGTGGCGATGGAACGGGGGAGACCCACCAGAACGCCCCCATCGGCAAGGGCTTCAATCATCATGGCCACATAAGCGGGCCCTGACCCCGAAACCCCCGTCACTGCGTCAATCAGGTTTTCAGGCACTTCCACCACATTGCCCACCGCACTAAAAATGCTTTTGGCTAACGCCAGTTGTTCTGGCTCCACAATTTTATTACTGGCGATCGCCGTCACCCCGGCCCCCACCGTCGCCGGCGTATTGGGCATGGCTCGAATAATCGCATGGTTAGGAAACCCCTGTTGAATCCGGTGGATGGGCACACCGGCCAGAATAGAAATGACTAGAGGTCGATTGGCCCCTCCCGCTAAACTGGCCAGCACCCGGTCTAAAATTTGGGGTTTCACAGCTAATAACACCACATCTGAGGCGTTAGCTGCTTGCTGATTATCGGGGGTGACGTTGACTTGATAGGTTTTGAGCAGATATTCCCGCCGTGCACTCCTGGGTTCCCCAACCATGATCGCCCCTGGGGCAAAGACTTGTTGCTCTAGCAAGCGAGACAGAATGGCCTCCGCCATCACGCCGCCACCGATAATTCCGAATTGTATAGACACTGGGATTGATGCTGCCCTCTAGGGCGATTAACTGAATGATTCGCTTTTTTATAGTGTAAAGAATTTAGCGCTCTGCAAAGCGGATCTCTCTGGGATCGCGATTAATTTTTTGTCCCCTCGCTTGCAGGGGGT
>JBEAQB010000173.1:0-4234 GCA_041164125.1 Cyanobacteriota bacterium | reverse complement strand
CATCATCTTAACGGGGGTTATTTTGGCGGTAACCATCGGCCCTTGGGTTTATCGTGTCCCCATCGATCAAATTGACTTTAACCAAACGATGGCATTGCCGAGTTGGCAGCATCCCCTGGGCACTAATGATTTGGGGCAGGATCAATTGGCACGACTACTCAGGGGGGGACGGATCTCCCTCGCTGTTGGGATCAGTGCCATGGCGGTGTCGTTACTGTTGGGAACGTTGATTGGGGCGATCGCCGGTTATTTTGGCGGTTGGCTAGATATTGTCTTGATGCGTATTACCGATCTATTTCTCGCCCTCCCCCAATTGCCGCTGGTATTGTTGGTCGTCTACTTATTTCGCGATCCCGTCACGCGGGCCACCTCGCCTGAAATCGGGATTTTTTTGCTTGTGGTGGGCTTAATTGGCCTACTCAATTGGATGAGTGTGGCCCGTTTGGTGCGGGGCAATATGCTAAAGCTGCGGCAACTGGAATTTGTCCAAGCGGCGATCGCCCTGGGGGCCCCTGCCACCCGGATTATTGGACGGCATTTACTACCCAATGTGATCAACCTGATTATTGCGGCGGCCACCTTGGCGGTGGGTAACGCCATCATTACGGAATCAACCCTCAGTTTTTTGGGGTTAGGATTTCCCCCTGATGTGCCAACATGGGGGCAAATGCTTTATGCGGCCAAAGATTATTTAGACACCGCCCCTTGGTTGGCCCTCTTCCCAGGATGCGCCATTTTCCTGACTGTGCTTAGCGTCAATTATTTAGGGGATGCTTTTGAGGCTCGGTAACTGAGCTATAACGCAAGGTTAAAGCCTCCCGGGCCTGCTCACGATCATCAAAGTGGATTTTTTCCGTACCAAGAATTTGATAGTCTTCGTGCCCTTTACCGGCAATCAAAACCCCATCCCCTGGTTGAGCGGCCTGGATCGCTTGCTGAATGGCCGTAGCGCGATCGCCGATAACCCAGGGCTCAGTCGCCGCCGGAATCCCCTGTACCACATCCGCCAAAATCTGTTCCGGATCTTCGGTACGGGGATTATCCGACGTAACGATGGCGAGATCCGCTAGTTCCGCCGCAATTTTGCCCATTAATGGCCGCTTGGTGCGATCACGATCGCCGCCACAGCCAAACACACAAATTAGGCGACCAGGGATAAAGGGGCGGGCCGCTTTGAGGGCATTTTCCAAGCTATCGGGGGTGTGGGCATAATCTACCATCACCGCAATATCCTGGGCGTCGTGGATTGTAACCGCTTCCATCCGTCCAGGGACGCCAGTAAATTGGGGTAATTGGTCTAACAGTTGGGCGGGATCCAGCCCGAAATGACAGCCAACGGCGATCGCCGCCAGGAGGTTCGCGAGGTTAAACTGCCCGACCAATGGTGACTGGAAACGGTATTCTCCTTGGGGGGTAACCATCGTCCCTTCCACACCCGTGGGTTGGTAGTCTAGGTTTTTGGTATAAAAATCAGCGCCATCGTGATTAACGCTATAGGTATATACCTGATCTGTTGGTAAGCGATCAATAAGTTTTTGGCCGTAGGGGTCATCTCTGTTGATGATCGCCTGTCCCTTCAGGTAAGGCGGTGCAAACAACAGGGCCTTGGCCGCAAAATACTTGTCCATCGTTTCATGGAAATCCAAATGATCCTGGGTCAAGTTGGTAAACACAGCACACTCAAATTCGCAGCCTAGGACCCGTCCTTGGGCTAGGGCGTGGGAACTGACTTCCATGACAGTAGATTGATTGCCCGCTTGCAGCGCCGCGGCAAGTTGTTGTTGTAATTCAGTGGCAAAGGGGGTAGTGTGAGTTGCTGTTTTTTGATATCCCGGCCACCGGGTGTAGAGGGTTCCCAATAGGGCCGTAGGGCGATCCCCTTGATTCAGGAAATATTCAATCAGGTGAGTCACCGTGGTTTTACCATTGGTTCCAGTCACGCCCACTAACTTCAGGGTTTGGGCCGGATAACGATGAAATGCCGCCGCAATTTTGGCACAAACGGTGACGATATCCGCCACGGCGATCACACAACAGTCGGCATTAGGGGGCACTTTCGCCAAGGCCCCCGCACTGACAATCGCGGCGATCGCCCCAGCGTCGAAAGCACCGGGCCAAAATTCACCGCCGTCAACACGGGTTCCTGGCATCCCAATAAAAAGCGATCCCGCGCTACACGCATGGGAGTTGGTGGATAACCCTGTAACGGTGTCGTTCAAGGCCGGGTAGCGTGTCGGTTCTGTTTTCAGCCATGGCGCCGCCGTCAACACCTCTGGGACAGCTGCTAACAACTCACCTAACTTGACCATAATCATTCCCCCGAATCGGATTTGCCGTCATTGAACGCCACTATACTCGAGAAGTTCCGCGCAAGGGCTTAACTGGGGGGAATTTCTAGGGGCAGTGGTCCTAACAATCCTTTGCGAAAATCATTCAAAAGTTGAACCGCCGCTCGTTCTCGATCGCCGTTGTAGCGTTCAGTTGCCAAGGCCATGAGGTAGAGTTCCCCATTCATTTGGTCAGGAACCACCTGATATCGATCCCTTAAACAGGGGACCAAGGCCAAATCTAGCAACAGATCAATTAACGTTATCGCCACCGCTTGGTTCTCATAGGCTGCTTCGCCAATATCTTCACAAATCGCCAACTTGAGGGCATTGTCCTGATTGTCTAACTTCAGGGGAATCACCCCTGGTGAGTCCAATAGTTCTAAACTATCAGAAATTCGAATCCAACGGAGTTGCCGTGTTACCCCTGCCCGCCGCGCACTTTCTACCACCTTGCGCCCTAGTAAGCGATTAATCAAGGCTGACTTCCCCACATTAGGGAAGCCCATCACCACGGCTCGGATCGGTCGCGGTTGCATTCCCCGCCGTTGACGTTTTTCATTAACGGCTTTCCCGGCCTGCTGGGCCGCTTTACGAATGGCCTTAACCCCGGTACCTTTTTTCGCATTGGCATAGTAGACGGCTTGCTCCTGAGCACGGAACCAGTCGAGCCACTGGTGTTGCAATGTTTCGGGTATCATATCCACCCGATTTAAAATCACTAACTTGGGTTTGTCACCAATCCAAAGGGGAACGTCAGGATGCTGAGATGCTAAGGGAATACGGGCGTCAATTACTTCTAGAACCACATCAACCTTTTTTAAGTGTTCCTTTAATTGCCGTTCTGCTTTGGCAATGTGACCCGGATACCATTGAATTAATGCCATGATAGATAAGTGGCCAGAAGGAGCGTTTGACAGACACACGCAGGAACAATCTCTTGCCGGAGAAAAGGACGGCTTCTCCTATCGCCTGATGTTGCTAATTTTACCGAAAATAGGTCGCGGCAAGTCCTAAAGAAAGGGAAGCCCATGCCCTATCCCCTCAGGTTAAGGTCGGGAAAATGTCACAATCTAGGAAACTATTTGCGTGAATCTGCCATGCTGGGAACGTTCCAACACAGTCAACTCCGTATTGAAATCGAAGCGTCAGCCTCTGTTCTCCGAGACAGTTTAATAACTATCCCCAAACTGCGTCAGTGGTTAGCCCCGTTACCCCTAGAGCAAGGATTGCCGGAAACCCTGACGCCGGGGTTAACCTTCCATAGTGGTCTGGGGTATTTGCGGGTTCAGCATCACGTGGACTATGTGGGGCATAATTGCCTGCGTTTATTACTGAGTCAGAGTGTTGATGGTTTCCATGAGTGGCAGTGGGGGGATGGTTGGGTGCAATCCCGTTTAGAAGGGATTTCTGTGTTGCCATTAAATTTTGCTCAGACCGCCAGCCTACTGAAATTACGACAATTTGTGACCACAGCGGCGATCGCCCCATAACCCCTGACCACCGCAATCGTTCACCATCCCATCAATGGCTCGGTGGCTAAATCCCAAAACGGTACCGTGGCTACACCATCCCGTAACACTAACGCTGTTCCTGGGGTTACATCCCCAATCTCTGCACAGACCAGGTTTAACGCCCCAGCCAGCCGTTGGATCGGCGCAATTTGCCCAGGGCGGACACTGAGGATAAAGCCGTAACTGGGAAAGCTGATTAGCCAGGTTTCCAGGGTTAAGCCAGGGGGAACAGGAAGCTGATCCAACCAGAGACAGGCCCCTACTTTTGAGGTTTCCAATAACATTAATGTGGTACCTAAAATTCCCCCCATACTGATATCTTTGGCGGTATCACAGAGACCCCGTTCGGCCAGGGCCGGCAAGAGATTTAATTTCCCTCGCAGCGTCTCGCCG
>JBEAQB010000172.1:0-3582 GCA_041164125.1 Cyanobacteriota bacterium | reverse complement strand
AATCTCCACTAACTGTTCTGGTTTGGCATAGACTCCCCCTGAGCGTCTTCTTTGGTTCGTGCGCTTTATGCTTTTTATACTATTATAAATGGAGAAATCCCAAGAACGGGTAGTTCGTTGCTCCGCCGCCTGCTTAATTAAGTGCACTAATAAAACCACCATATAACTATAAATCTTAGACAACTTGTCTTCTTTAGACATTTCTTCAAGTTCATCGATTAATAGCAACGCATTTTTATAGTCTTGTTTCTCAATTAATTCTCGTAATTCTAGCAACTCTTCCATAGCAACCCAATAATTAAGAGTGAAATATTGACCTTGACACAAATCAAGCTGTTGAATAGAGCTTCAATCGTTAATTTATCACTCCCTCACAATCTGATAACGTGGTTAAAGCTTAACTTTTCCATAAATGTCAGCCATATTTATCTGTAGTTTTAATGATTGTAAATCAATTTTTAGAGCGGTACATAGATTGGTTACTATTTCATTGTGGTCGGTGCTGCCTCCTGCCATGGCAACGATTGCTCCGTTCCGGTACTCATGCTTATACGCCGCCTTTTCTTCCAGAGCGAGATACTCTTCTGGGGTATAAATTGTCTTTAACTCACCCTCAACTTGTTTCGGTCTGGCAACTACAACTGTCATATGCGTCCTCTAATCACAGGTAGTTCGAGAGATTACTGGCCAATTGTAGCCCGATCTCCTTACCATTGCTGAGGCCGAATTATCGCTAAAACAGTTCCCCATATTCCGCCAATAGGGCTAACGCTGACCTTAGGGCTTGTCGATTTGTGTCGGAGGGATCAAGTTGAAATTGTATTTCGGCAATACGGCATCGAGTTTCGATTCCAGCTCGGCGAGTTTCGCGTTCTCTTGTCTCAGCTCTTCGTTGTGTTTCTTGAGCCAAGCGGTTTGTTTCTCGATTTCGACGGTTCCACTCAACGCCGAAATTAGCCAATGTAGCCAAGAGGGCTGCCACAGTGAATCCATTGCTCCATTGTCGGGGTTGGGCAATGAGTCCGAGGAATTCAAAGTCGGTTTGGTCATAGAACCTCAAAAAAGCAATGGTGATCAACAACAGGGTTAAAATTGTGGAGGGCAACAGCCCCAAGAAGTTTAGCCACATTTAAGTCAGGAGAAGATGCTCACGATTTTAACACGGCTTAAATTTACCTAGCCGCTCCAAATGTTCATCCACATCCTGTTGGGTCAGCTTACTTTTAACGGCGATCGCCACCGCCTGGGTAATATCAATAACCCATCAGTTAGTTCATCAAGGCGGATGCTAGACTTAAGAAACAAAAAAGACTGTGTTCTGTTGCCGACAATGATAAATTCAAGTCTTTACGATCAAGATATTGTCCTCTGGGCCGAGAATACCGTTGCTAAACTGCAAAACCGGGACTTTGCCAATTTAGATATTGAACACTTAATTGAAGAGGTGGATGCCTTGGGAAAAAGCCAGCGCAACGCCATCAAAAGTCTTTTACGCCGACTCCTAGAGCATTTATTAAAGCGTTACTATGTGCCTCTGCCGGAATGTTATCTAGGTTGGCAACGGGAAATCCGTAACTTTCGCAACGACATCCAAGACTTGTTAGATGATGCCCCTAGTTTGCGCAACTTTGCCTCGGAAATTCTCCCCCAATGCTACGACAAAGCACTTAAATCGGTGCAAGAAGATTATCCTGGGATCACTTTCCCGAAAAGATGGCTAGAAGATCTGACAATATCACAGGCAGTCCGAGATATTACTGGCAAATTATAACCAGATTACCCACGCCCCTCTTTCTAGTGGCTACGGTGTACATACATCTACCCATCAGCCTCCTTTTGCCCCACGCCGTTGACCCTACCATTGCTTGGGCTGAAACTTAGCATCATTAAGGATAACTAAATCTTCCCCGGATTGGGTAATGACAAATAAACCTTGACGATAGGCATAACGGGCCACCTCCGACGGGGTCACTATCGCGGCTACTGCCCCTAGTAACTGAATATTTTCGTAGCGAGGCAATAACCGCTTAAATTTACCCAGTCGCTCCAAATGTTCATCCACATCCCTTTGGGTCAGTCTGCTTTTAACCTCGATCGCCACTGCCTGGGTTGTATCTACTACCAATAAATCCACCTCTATTCCTTCATCCCCATTATCAACAGAAACATCCCTGGATAATTCCCGCACTGCAATGCCCCGCTCTCGGAATAATCTCACCGCTGCCGGTCGCACCTGCCATTCTACAAACTCTCCCAAGCGGTTCCCTAATTCACCCAATTCTTTGTTGACTGCCCTAATCTGGCGATCAGTTTCCTGCATACGGCGATCGGTCTCCAACTTACTTTCTCGGAGAAGTTGCTCTGTCTCCTGAAAGCGACGGTCAGTTTCTTTCTGGGATGCAATTAATTCTCTCAATAGTTGCCAGACTTCATCGGCGGTAGTGGCCATCGATTTCTTCTCCTAAACCTGTTCTTTTATTTTAGTTCTAACCCATAGGGGTTTCCCGCAATCTGATGGCGATCGCCTGATAGCCCTTACATTTTGCACAAAAAACTTAAACAGCCTGTTGCCATTGACTATTTTTGCCCATAGCCCTTTCGTAGAGCATTTCGGGGGCTAAATCAAAACCACAGGGCCAAACCAGGGTAGGCCATTCATCAAGATAAAATTGCTTAAATATACCTAAATCTTTTAAGGGTTTCGCTGATGCGAACATTTCGGGAATGTCGCTTAAATCGACAATACCTATTTCTCCAGTATTAAAGGTAATTTTAATTTTATAATTATTAACATAAGTTGCATTTAATAGATAAATCATCTTACTTCTTCGTAGCTTTTTTCGGTTTGGCGATCGCCATTCAGTTAAACGCAAGGGTTTGTACGAAGGCGCGGTGTTTGTCCGTGTTTAAATGGTGTTGTAAAGTTGCCAGAACCGCCGCTAAATCATAAGCTAGTAAAGCATCTACCGCCAAGACTAGCCCCGGAAAAACTTGACTTTCTAGCAATCCCGCAGGAGTCGGGTCAAGGGTAAGGTATTTTCCTTCACTTAAATAAAACCAATCTATTTTTTGCTCATAGACTTGCCAGACAACATATTCCTTCACCCCATGGCGACGATAAACCTGACGCTTGTCATACAAATCGTAGGATGCACTGGAAGCGGCTATTTCCACAATCAACTCCGGGGGACCTTCGATATAATCATCCTGACTCACCCGTGACTGACCGCCTTGTTTGAGTCTCAAAAGGGCATCGGGCTGGGGTTGATTGTCCAAATCTAATCTCACTGTGGTGTTGTCCGCCAACGCTACCCCAGGTGTGTTAGCCATGTAATAGGCCAGCCAACCCATGATGTGGCTGTGGGGTAAACCATGCCCTTCGTACCTTAACGCCGCCGCCATATAGACCACTCCATTAATTAATTCCGTTTTGATTTGCTCCGGTAGGGTCGCAGTACGCCGCTCAAATTCGATGCTATTGAGGCGATCGCCGTTTTCGAGGGGGGGAATAAGGTTAGCCATGCGAATAAATCGGTAAAAACAAGATGAGGTGAGCCATTGAGTTTAGCTCTACCATAGCTT
>JBEAQB010000171.1:0-10234 GCA_041164125.1 Cyanobacteriota bacterium | reverse complement strand
ATAATGGGCGTTAAAATGACATCGATTTGACCGAGGCTTTTTACCTGGGCGGAATGGAAACCATGGGGTTCGTAGTACAGTCGCAGTCCCGTTGCGAGGTCAGTGATAACGTAAGCATTTTCCACCAGTGTTGGGCCAATGGGGGAACCGGGCAATGCCCAAATTTCCAGCCGGTCGTTTAAAACAAATTTCTGCCCATGGGCTAATCCGGTGACGGTTTGATAGCCTAACCCGGTCGCCACGTCGGCCGCCTTCGGGGACCCCACCACCGGCAAGGTTTTAGCCAAGACGTTCAATGTCGGGGGATGGGCGTGATCTTCCAATCCCTGGGACAACAAAATCAGATCGATCCCTTCAGGCATATCTAAGGGGCGGGGGCGATCGCCTTTAAACAACCAAGGGGTATTGCCAAAGGTCAACGCGCCTACCAGCCAAGGGTCAAGTAAAATTCGTTGTCCACCAAAATCAATTAACCAAGAATTGCTGTCATACCAAGTAAGTTGCATAGCCGATGATCTTCCAAATGCGAGCTAATCTTAATTGTGACCTATTGCCCATCATCGCCTAGTGACAGATAAACAGCTTGCTGATTTAAGCTGCGCAGTTGAGCAAACCCTAAAATCCATCAATCTATGGTTGACCCTCGTCAAAAAGCCATCCCTCTCATGGCAAGGCTAAAGCAACTGGCTAAGGCGACCGATACGCCTTTCTATGCCCCTGGGCACAAGCGGGGTCAAGGCGTTTCTCCACAATTAAGTCAATGGCTCGGTTTAGATGTTTTCCAAGGGGATTTACCGGAATTACCGGCGTTGGACAATTTATTTGCCTCCACTGGGGTGATCGCCGCGGCCCAAGCATTGGCCGCCGATTTGTGGGGAGCTGAGCGGACCTGGTTTTCCGTTAATGGTTCTACTGCAGGGCTGATTGCTGCGATTTTGGCAACCTGTGGCGAAGGCGATAAAATTCTGCTGCCCCGTAATGCCCACCAAGCGGCGATCGCCGGCATTATTCACGCAGGGGCGATGCCTATCTTTTTGACACCGGCAGCTGATCCGGATTGGGATTTGGCTTTCAGCATTACTCCGGAGACATTAACTCAAGCCTTAAACAACCATCCCGATGCGAAGGCATTACTCTTGCTACACCCCACCTATCACGGCGTTGTTGGTCACTTAGCGGAACTCATTGCCCTGAGCCATCAAGCGGGAATACCGGTGATTGTGGACGAGGCCCACGGCGCACATTTTGCGTTTCATGAGCAACTCCCGCCTCCAGCATTAGCGTTGGGAGCAGATCTCACCATCCAATCGACCCACAAATTACTGGGTGCCTTGAGCCAAGCGGCCATGATCCACCAGCAGAAGGCAGCAGAGCGTATTGATCCCCAACGAATCAGTCAGGCATTGCAACTGATTCAGTCCACCAGTCCCAATTACCTCCTATTAGCCTCCCTCGATGCGGCCCGCCATCAGATGGCCAACGACGGCAAGACACAGTTAGACGCCATTGTTCAGCACACCCTCAAGTGCCGCGCCCAGTTAGGGGAAATTCCGGGTCTGAAACTGTTAACCACTGCCTCCGCCCAGCCGGGTTTCAGCGCCTTAGACCCCACTCGCATTACCCTCGATGCTACCGCCTGGGGCTTCTCGGGGTTTGCGTTAGATGATCTATTGCGCGAGCAATTTCACCTAACAGCTGAATTACCTACCCTACGACAATTAAGTTTTATCGTCAGTTTGGGCAACACACCTCAAGATTTAGACCATTTAGTACAGGTCATGAGGAACGTTGCCCAATCTCGACAGGATACCGTTCCCTATTCCCTTTCCTTGCCCCCTCTACCCCCTTCCCGCTTTGCCCTCACGCCACGCCACGCCACCTTTGCCCCTCAACGAACGTTGCCTGTGGAGGCGGCGATCGCCAACGTCAGTGCCGATTTGCTTTGTCCCTATCCGCCGGGAATTCCGGTCTTGGTTCCAGGGGAAATTATCACCCCAGCGGCGATCGCCTATTTAGAAACGGTTTTAGCGTTAGGAGGGACTGTCAGTGGTTTAGCGGATCACTCCCTCAAAACCTTACGGGTGGTTGACTCCCCGTGTGTGCCCAGGTGAGTTTTGTGAGAAATCGCCCTGCCCGCGTCAGTCGGAAAGGATGATTCACGACATGGCTAACATCCGCTGAATGGGTTTAAGGGCTTGAGCCATCGTCGTTGCCGGTAAGGTGATCGCGGGGGATTGCCGGTGCATGGCTAAATAGAGCTTTTCTAGGGTATTTAAACGCATAAAAGGGCATTCATTACAGTCACAGTTATTAATACTGGGTAAAGGGATAAAATGCTTATCAGGGGAAGCTTTCTGCATTTGGTGAATAATGCCCGGCTCTGTGCCAACGACAAATGTGTGGGCTGTTTCCGCTTGAGAATACTTTAATAGTGCGGTGGTTGAACCGATAAAATCCGCATGGCGTAACACCGCCTCCTCACATTCAGGATGGGCAATAATTTGGGCGTTGGGGTACTGTACTTTTAACTCAATTAAGCGCCGTTCCGAAAAGGTTTCGTGGACTATGCAACTCCCCTGCCAAAGCACCATTTCCCTGCCGGTTTGTTCCATAACATAGCGGCCTAAATTACGGTCAGGGGCAAAAATAATTTTCTGCTCTGGGGGTAATTGGTTAACAATTTTGACCGCATTGGAACTTGTGCAAATAATATCGCTCAAAGCCTTAATTTCAGCGGTGCAGTTAATATAACTAATGACTAAATGGTCGGGATATTGGGCCTTGAACGTGGCGAACTCTGCTGGGGGGCAACTATCGGCTAAAGAACATCCTGCGTTTAAGTCAGGCAACAACACTAACTTCTGGGGGTTCAGGATTTTTGCCGTCTCCGCCATGAAATGTACCCCGGCAAAAACGATTACATCAGCATCAGTTTGGGCTGCTTGTTGAGATAAGCCAAGAGAATCCCCTAGATAATCCGCAATGTCTTGGATGGCTGCCTCCTGATAATAGTGGGCCAAAATAACAGCGTTAAGCTCTCGTTTTAGTGCTTGAATTGACCCGACTAAATCGCGGGGAAGGGGGGTTTGCGGAGGAGCAACGGCCGTGAACACAGATTAAGACTCCTTGATTATTTATAGTTAATTCTACCATAAAAATGCGTCTGGGGACGAAGATCGATACTTGCGTCCCCGACAATGCTGATGCCGACAGGAGAAACAGCAGTCTTAACCCCAACAGTAAGCCCCTGACCAGTTCATTAGTTAGGGCAATGAACTGGTCAGGGGGAATTTTACCGCTTATATTCAGTTAAACGAGGGCCGCTAGCTTGACGTTGTTACCCGCCAAAATGGTTTGCAGTTC
Organism: Cyanobacteriota bacterium; assembly: GCA_041164125.1. Taxonomy (GTDB): domain Bacteria; phylum Cyanobacteriota; class Cyanobacteriia; order Cyanobacteriales; family Microcystaceae; genus Synechocystis. Next base: position 6,871 of record JBEAQB010000171.1, on the reverse strand, counting down.
TTCAGCGTCTACCGTCTCTTTTTCCACTAGCATGTCAGCTAATTGATCCAGCACGGAGCGATTCTCGACTAACACTTGTTTGGCGCGTTGATAAGCTTGGTCAACTAATTGACTCACTTCCGTATCGATCGCCGCTGCGGTTTCATCGGAGAAATCCCGATCCGAGGCAATATCCCGACCGAGGAAGACGCTGCCTCCTTGGCGACCCAAGGCAACGGGGCCAAGGCGATCGCTCATACCGAAGCGGGTTACCATCTGCCGGGCAACGCGGGCCACCTGTTGCAGATCATTGGACGCCCCTGTGGTGACCTCTTCTTCACCAAAGATAATTTCCTCGGCGATCCGACCCCCCAAAGCGACTGCCATTTGATTTTGTAGGTAGGAGCGGGAATACAACCCGGATTCCATCCGGTCTTCGCTAGGGGTGAACCAGGTTAAGCCACCGGCACGGCCACGGGGAATAATGCTGATTTTTTGCACTGGATCGTAATCGGGCATCAAGGCTCCCACCAGGGCGTGACCTGCTTCATGGTAGGCTACCAGGGTTTTGCGTTTTTCGCTCATTACCCGATTTTTCTTCTCAGGCCCAGCTAAAACACGATCAATAGCATCATTGACCTCATCCATAGAAATCTCAGTCAGATTACGGCGGGCGGCTAAAATTGCTGCTTCATTCAACAAGTTCGATAAATCTGCCCCCGTGAACCCCGGCGTACGACGGGCAATTTTATCGAGGTCCACATCCTGGGAAAGGGTTTTACCCCGGGCATGGACGTTCAGAATTTCCCGACGACCGGCATAATCAGGACGGTCGACGACGACTTGGCGATCGAAACGACCGGGACGCATTAACGCCGAATCCAACACATCAGGGCGGTTGGTGGCAGCGACAATAATAATGCCGGTATTGCCCTCAAAACCATCCATTTCCGTTAGCAATTGGTTGAGGGTCTGTTCTCGCTCATCATTCCCCCCACCGAGACCAGCGCCCCGTTGACGACCCACTGCGTCAATCTCATCGATAAAGACAATACAAGGCGCATTGGATTTGGCCTGCTCAAATAGATCGCGGACGCGGGAGGCACCTACCCCAACAAACATTTCGACGAATTCTGAACCAGAGATGGAAAAGAAAGGCACACCGGCTTCACCGGCAACGGCTTTCGCCAACAGCGTTTTTCCGGTTCCGGGCGGGCCGACAAGAAGAACCCCTTTGGGAATTTTGGCCCCGAGTTCTGTAAAGCGGTCAGCATTTTTCAAAAAGTCAACAACTTCTGTCAACTCCAACTTAGCTTGCTCGATCCCTGCCACATCGCCAAATGTCACTTGGGTTTGGGGTTCCATTTGCACCCGAGCTTTAGACTTGCCGAAGTTCATTGCCTGGGAGCCAGGACCATTTTGGGCGCGGCGAAATAACAAAAAGATTCCGACTAACAACAACACCGGGAGGAAGAGGGTGCTAGCAATGCGAAACCAAAAGCCATCATCACTTTGGGGTTGTACCGCAATATCGACATTGTGCTGTGTCAAGATATTGATAAGATCGGGATCGTTAGGCAGATTTACCAAGTAGGGGGCACCACCGCTGGGATTCGGAACTTGAGCCTGGGTGCGATCGGCACTAAGTTTAACAACACCATCCACTTGGTTGGCTTCTACTCGATTAATGAAATCACTGTAGCTCAACGTTTCCCGAGTTTGAGGCTGACGGTCAAAGAACGCAGAGGCTAAGGCTAGTACGACGATTAGCAAGAGGGCATATAAACCCGCATTACGCCACTTTTTATTATTTTTGCTCACGCTAGAATGCTCCAATAGTGAGGGATTTTATAGACTGTCTGTCGGATTGTTAAGTGTCAATCTTCAGAACATGATTAGTTGTTAACTTATGTTAACGCCTCTCAGAAACAATTGGCTATCTTTCTTGGCGGGAGAGGCAAGTTCCTTCCCGAATAATCGCTCTCTAGCAAATCCCCCAAAGTTCACCCATTGGGATGGAAATAAGCATAAATCGACTGGGCTAATTGGGGACCAATGCCTGGCACCGCTTGTAGGTCGGTTGACGATGCGTCCTGAATGTAATCCAAGGAACGAAACTGGGCGAGTAATTGTTTTTGACGGGCAAATCCTAAACCAGGAATGTCCTCTAGGCGCGATCGCCGACTTTGACTCAGGCGCTGTTGACGGTGGAAACTAACGGCAAAGCGGTGGGCCTCATCCCTTAAACGTCGTAAGAGTCGGACACCAGGTTGTTCCGCGTCGGTCATTAGCGGTTGGGTGTCCCCCGGTAGAAAAATCTCTTCCCGTTGTTTTGCTAAACTGAGTACCGTCAATTGGGACAACAATCCCATTTCTGCTAAGACAGCAACGACCGACGATAATTGTCCTTTGCCCCCATCAATCATAATCAGATCGGGAAAATCTTGTGGATCTCCGTCACCGTTGGCATGGCGACGAAACCGACGACGAATAACCTCCGCTAAGCTGGCAAAGTCGTCGGAATGCCCCGCTCTAACGTCGGGATTTTGAATCTTATAGTGGCGGTAATGTTGGGGCGCAGGCACTCCCTCCAGAAAAACCACTTGGGCCCCCACGGCATTGGCCCCTTGGAAGTGGGAAATATCGTACCCTTCAATGCGTTTGGGGGGGGCACCCAGGTCTAGGATTTCCGCTAAATCATCCAAGGCGTTTAGGGTCTTTTCGGCTTGTCGTTGCAGTCGTTCTAATTCATAGTGAGCGTTGCGCTCAACCATCTCTAATAACTCGGCTTTCCCTTGGCGTTGAGGTAAGGATAAAGTCACTTTGCGACCCCGTTGTTGGCTTAGCCACTCACTCAGTAAGTCGCTATCGGGAAGCGCACAGGGGAGGAGAATTTCGCTCGGTATTTCCACCGCATCAACTTGTTGATAGTGGTGTTCTAGCACCCGCTGGAGCACCTCTCCTTTTTCTGTGTCTGACACCACACCATCGGCAAAAAACCCTAAGCGACCCACGAGTTTCCCGCCCCGAATTTGAAAGAGTTGAATGGCACTGAGTTGACCATCGCTTGCGACGGCGATCGCATCTCTGGAAATGGTGTCTTGGGGGAGAGATACTTTTTGATCTGCATTGAGTTTACCCAATGCTGTAATTTGATCACGGATGGTTGCTGCCTGTTCAAAGCGGAGTGCGGCCGCCGCTTCGTTCATTTGAGCAGTTAACATTTGGCTTAATTCTTGGCTACGACCCTGGAAAACCATGGCGACTTTCTGCAATGTCTGGCGATAGGTTTCTGGTGTAACCAATTGTTGACAGACCCCAGGACAACGACCAATATCGTAATTTAAGCAAGGACGGTCTTTAAATAAAGGCTTGCGGCGTTGACGCAGGGGAAAAATACGTTGCACTAGACGGAGTGTTTGCCGCAGGCTATAGCTATCCACGTAGGGACCATAGTAGCGATCTCGTTGATTAATCAAGCGCCGCTTACGGGTGATAAATAGACGGGGATAATCCTCCGACCATGTAATGCAGACATAAGGATATTTCTTGTCGTCTTTTAATAAAACGTTGAAATGGGGTTGATGCTGTTTGATTAAGTTGGCTTCTAGGGCTAATGCCTCCACTTCAGTATCTGTCACAATAAATTCTATTTCGCTCACCTGCTGCACCATCAAGGCAATGCGGGGGCTATGGGGTTGAGACTCCCGAAAATAAGACCGCACCCGTGTTCGCAAGTGTTTCGCTTTGCCAATATATAAAATATCCCCCTGGCGATCGCGCATGAAATAGACACCAGGGTCTTGGGGGATTGTCTTGAGATGATCGGCTAAGACATCGGGTTGTTGGATTAGGGGGACAGGGGGGGCAGCAGCAACCATGGGGTTTACGTCTCATTTTCTTCAGAGTAGCTTACCCTAGAGGAGCAGTTCACGCTCATGAGCATCCCCTTATGAATACCAGCGATTGGTTTGCTTTACTCCATCCCTTTTTAGCGGTTGTTTGGGTTTATCCCCTATTGGGTATTGTCACTCTCCGGGCTTGGCAAACCCGTCAACGTCGTCTGGAAATGGCCACCCAGAAAAAAAGTAAAATAGTGCCAGCCGCTGGCTTAGAACACGTCCAAATCGGCAAAGTTTTATCAGGATCAGTGGTCGTCCTCTCCCTGGTTGGGATTACCTATGCCATTTTTGATAAGGCGATCGCCAATCAGTCCCTTAACAGTCAGCCCTTATTGTATTTAATCATTGGGCTGTTTTTAATCGCCACCTTGGTAAGTTTAGGGCTTCTTTACCGAGCCCAACCGCCACTATGGCGGGGAATCTTCGCCACCCTGACTGGCTTGGGGGTTGTGGTTCTAGGCTGTCAAGATGGGGTATATCGACGGGGATCGGAATGGTATTGGTCACATTACTACTATGGCATTGGGGCGACATTGCTGATGATTTTTTCCCTCGCCATTATTCCAGACATCTACCGCGATCGCACCCTAAAATGGCGGATTATCCATATCAGTCTGAACTGTTTGGCGCTGTTATTATTTATCGGTCAGGGATTTACAGGGTCGCGAGATCTGCTAGAAATTCCCCTGAGTTGGCAGAAGCCGTTGGTTTACCAATGTGATTACCAAACCCAGACCTGTCCCCCCTTAGCCGTGTCAAGGGAGAATTAAGGAGTAATGTTTGGTCAGTCACCCAGGGATTCAGTTGTCAGATTAGCGATTAGAAAGTAATTCTTTACGCGATTTTTTCAGCTCTTTCCAAAGTTTTTTCACCTGTTGATAGGCTTCAATGGCATTAATTTTGCCGGATGTCTCTAGGGCAGTGATGTACCCAACTTTATTGGCAAACTCTTGCAGGTTGGCGTTAAAAACCAGGTTTTGGGGTGAAAACTCACCGTAATATTTTGACTTGGGGTTTAGAAATTCATGCATTTTTTTACTATTTAAAAGGATTTTTGCTTATTTTATAATGGAGGAGAAAGCCTAACTGTCTTGAAACGAACCGATAGGTGCCAGAGACGGTGGCTAGCCCTCAATATTAAAGGATAACAACCCCAAGGCAAGGGGGATAATGGTCGTTGTCCCATAATTGTGAGTAGCAAGGCCTAGCTTACCTTTAATTGATCGTCGAAGGTGTGGGAAAATGGCCTGGCTACATTGTTGTCACTGCCTGTTTCCGAAACCCATGACCATTACCTTTCAAGCTGTCATTGCCAAATTAAACGAATTTTGGGCACAACAGGGGTGTTTAATCGCTCAGCCGTTTGATACGGAAAAGGGGGCCGGCACGATGAATCCCCATACTTTTTTGCGGGCGATCGGTCCAGAGCCTTGGTCCGTAGCCTATGTAGAACCCTGTCGCCGTCCCACCGATGGCCGTTATGGGGAGAATCCTAATCGGGTCCAGCATTATTTTCAATATCAGGTACTGATCAAACCATCTCCCAATAATATTCAAGATATTTATCTCAACTCCTTGCGGGTGTTGGGCATCCACCCTGAAGACCACGATATTCGCTTTGTAGAAGATAACTGGGAATCCCCCACCCTGGGCGCTTGGGGGGTGGGTTGGGAAGTTTGGCTAGATGGCATGGAAGTGACACAATTTACTTATTTCCAACAGTGTGGTGGCATTGATTGCCGGCCTGTATCGATTGAAATTACCTACGGTCTAGAACGCTTAGCGATGTATCTGCAAAATGTAGCGGCGATCGACCAGATTCGGTGGAATGAAACCATTGCCTACGGAGATATTTTCTGGCAGGGAGAAGTAGAGCAATGCACCTACAACTTTGAAGCCTCCAATCCTGATTTGTTGTTGCAATTGTTTACCCTGTACGAACAAGAAGCGAGTCAATTAATTGAACGGTCGCTAGTGCTGCCCAGCTTGGAATATGTCTTGAAATGCTCCCACGCGTTTAATTTACTTGATGCCCGTGGTGTTATTGCTGTGACGGAAAGAACCCGTTACATTGGGCGTATTCGTAATCTTGCCCGGGAGGTGGCCCGAATTTATCTGCAACAGCGGGAAGCCTTAAATTTTCCCCTAAAGCCATTACAGGGATCTGAAACGACAGTTTCGGCATCGATCCCCCCGCTGTGATTGTGATTGGCGAATTGGCCGATAGTAGCGTCAACTTTTATGTGCGCCCCTGGATTAAGTCGGAAGATTATTGACGTTGACAGTTGGAGATCACTGAATCCATTAAGCGGCGATTAGATCTAGGGTGAATCGTCCTCAACGGCGATCGCCGTGTTTGTTGCGGGGGCTGTTGCGGGGTCTGCTTCAGTCGTGGGAGCTACCTGCTTAGAAAAGATTAATTGGCTGTCTACACAATCAATAACGATGGTATCTTCCTCCGCAAAGGTATTTTCCAAGATTTTGGTGGCAATGGGATTTTCTAATTCCCGTTGAATGGCCCGCTTTAACGGTCTTGCCCCATAAACCGGATCGTAACCAGCGGCCACAATATGTTCTAAGGCTGTGTCGGTTAGCACCAAGGATAGTTTTTGTTCTGCTAATAAATTCTCTAACCGTTTCAGTTGTAAGCGGACAATGTGTCCTAATTCTTCGCGGTTTAAGGTATGGAAAATAATTAAATCGTCAATACGATTGAGAAATTCCGGCCGGAAATGCTTACGGAGAGCTTGGAGCACTTGACCGCGCATTTTTTCATAATCTGCCTCCCCCCCGGTCATATTCAAAATATGATCACTGCCGATATTACTGGTCATGACAATGATGGTGTTACGAAAATCCACCACTCGCCCTTGGGAATCGGTGATGCGGCCATCGTCTAACACCTGCAAGAGGATATTAAACACATCCATGTGGGCCTTTTCCACTTCGTCCAGCAACACCACTGAATAGGGACGACGGCGTACCGCTTC
>JBEAQB010000170.1:0-5717 GCA_041164125.1 Cyanobacteriota bacterium | reverse complement strand
AAGCGGGCCCAACGGAAACTCTCCCAGACCAACGGGCGCACTGCCACCATCGAAGAAATTGCCCTCGAATTAGCCATTCCCCCCGACCAGGTTAGGGAGGTATTGACCCGCATCCCCCGTTCCATTTCCTTGGAATTAAGGGTCGGGCAGGATAAAGATACGGAATTGTTGGATTTGTTAGAAACTGACGACCCCTCGCCGGAGGACCGCCTCGTGCGCGAATCGTTGCAAAACGATGTGCAGCAAATCCTATTAGATTTGACCGACCGGGAACAGGAAGTGATTACCCTCCGGTATGGCTTTCAAGATGGGGTGGCCTATTCCTTGTCGGACATTGGCCGGCTGCTGGGTCTATCGCGGGAGCGGGTTCGACAAATTGAAGCCAAAGCCTTACAAAAGTTACGCCATCCCCGCCGTCGGGATCGCATTCGTGATTATTACGACAGCTTGGGCTGATGGGACATGAATCTCAAGATCTGATCGAAAAAATTTTGCCGGGGGACAAGGGCAAGGGGGGCAGAAACCGCTACCATCAAGTTAACGAAACTTCACAAAAAAACGTCAATTACGATATGTCAACGGCTTGGCTGATTGCAACGGGTTTGTCGCTGGGGTCGGTGTTGTGGGTAGAACTGGTGCGGGATAGCTACCATGCCCTCGCCCATGTCTGTCCCCCACTTTACCGTCTCCACGCTTGGCACCATCGGGTGTTCCGACCGGATTTGTCGGTGGTGAGTCGGGAAATTTATCAGAAAGCCCATTGGTATAATGATGTACCAGAGTCATTGGTCATGTTGAGCTTTGGCTTGCTCTTGCCCTTGCTAATGGTGTGGTGGCAGGGCAGTTGGTCGTTGGCATTGGCAGCTAGTTTGGGGGTATTTTACACCCTTTCCTTTCTGGGGGCGGCGATCGCCAGGGGGCTAGGGGTGGCCAACGCCGATCAGCTAACGGATTTAACCCACCGTCCCGGGCCCTTTCTCGCCCCCCCGACCCCGTGGCGGGTGAACCGAACCTACCATTGGCGTCACCACTTTGATAGCCAAAATGCCTATTTCTGTGGCACCTTAACCTTAGTGGATAAGTTATTGGGAACGGCACTCGCCTTGAAAGGGAAGAAAATTGCCATCACAGGGGCCTCGGGCAGTTTAGGCCGGGCCTTGCTGGCGGAGCTACATCGCCACGGCGCTAAGGTGATTGCCCTGACCTCTGGCGATCGCCCCTTAGCGGTGACGGTGAATGGGGAACGGGTGGCTGTCCGCACGGAACAGTGGGCCGTGGGGCAAGAACAGCAGTTACAGGCCCTCTTGGCTGACATTGATATTTTGGTGATTAACCACGGCGTCAATGTCCATCAACGGCGGGAGGCGATCGCCATTGAACAGGCCTATGAAGTCAATGCCTTTTCTGCCTGGCGGCTGCTGGAATTATTTTTGCAAACGGTGCAAACCAACAAGGATGTGGCCACCAAAGAAGTCTGGATCAATACCTCAGAAGCCGAGGTCAATCCAGCCTTTAGTCCTCTTTATGAGTTGAGCAAACGCACCTTGGGCGATCTGGTCACCCTGCGACGGTTAGACGCCCCCTGCGTCATTCGCAAACTCATTTTGGGCCCCTTCAAAAGTAAGTTGAATCCCGTGGGGATTTTGTCGGCCCCTTGGGTGGCGCAAAAAATTGTCAAAGCGGCTCAACGGGACAGCCGCAATATTATTGTTACCCCCAACCCCCTCACCTGGATTAATTTTCCTGTCAAGGAATGGATGGTGTCTAATTACTATCGCCTCTTCACTCGACGCTAGGGGGAATCCTTCGGGCAGGAGGGCATTACCAAAAGACCCGCGCCGTCATGGTCATTAACCAGGGATGCCCCCACCATAACAGGGCGATAAAACCGATCACACCGACGTAAGCGGGTTTGAGAAACTCTTGCCAAAGGAACGGTTGTCGTCCGTCCAGAATGGCGGCAAAGGGGATAATCGAGGTGCGCGCTTTAACGCTTAAAAAGGCATCGCCATATTTCTGTCGCCAACGGCGATCGCCGTGCCACACCGCAAACCCATGGTGAGCGATTAAGCCGAGGCTGGTCAGCAGGGTAAAACTGGTGCCCAACCACAGGGTATGGGCAAGACACCACATAACTTGACCCACCATTTGGGGATGGCGACAAATGCGAATAATCCCCGTTTCATACAGATGGATCGTAGGTTTTTGAATGGCAGCAATTTCCAGCAAGTTAAACGTTGCCGGAAAGAGGAAAAAGAAAGATAAGGCCGATAGCACCCAAACCACGGGTTTGACCCAGGGCACTGTCTGCACCTGCCAGAGTTGGAGACCATCGTAACGGTGATTGAAAAAATAAATAATCAACCCCGTTGCCAAGGGAATACTGACGAGGGCAAACAGAACCCGATAAGCCCGGGGCCCTATTTTGCTTTCGCCCCAGGGGCGTAAGGCCGCTAAGCCGCTGTGGGCAGCGGCAAACCCCAGTAAATAGGCTGCCATCAGGCCATGGCTGGGGGTCAACCAAGCTGGGGGGGCGAATTGGGACAGGAATGGGGTCATGGGACAGGGCTAAACGGCGAGCAAAGGGGGCATTTATTCCGAGAATTCAGCGTCAATGACATCGTCACCAGCGGTGCTCCCCCCCGCAGTGGCGTCAGGGCCAGCCCCGGGAGCGCCCACACCGGCTTCAGCCCCGGCCTGTTGATAGACACTAGAGCCAATGCTGTAGAGAATTTGTTGCAGCTCCGGCATGACCGTTTGAATTTTGGCGTCGTCCTCTTGGGCCACTGCCTCCTTCAGATCTTTGATCAAACCCTCAGCCTTAGTTTTATCGGCGGCCGGGACTTTGTCCCCCAGCTCACTGATTTGTTTTTCGGCTTGGTAAACCAAGGAATCCGCTTGGTTTTTCCGGTCGATCTTATCCCGACGATCCTTGTCTGACGCGGCATTGGCCTCCGCTTCTTTGACCATCCGGTCAACCTCCGTGTCGGGAAGGGTGGACGCCCCGGTAATACTGATGGATTGTTCTTTGCCCGTGCCACGATCCTTGGCAGTGACGTTGAGAATACCGTTAGCATCGATGTCAAAGGTCACCTCGATTTGGGGAACGCCCCGGGGAGCCGGAGGAATCCCGTCTAGGCGGAAGGTGCCCAAGCTCTTATTGTCGTTGGACATTTCCCGTTCCCCTTGCAGAACGTGAATTTCCACATTACTTTGGCCATCCACAGCCGTGGAGAAGGTTTCCGATTTTTTGGTCGGGATGGTGGTATTGCGGGGGATGATTTTGGTCATTACGCCCCCCAAGGTCTCAACCCCTAAGGAGAGCGGGGTAACGTCGAGGAGCAGAATATCCTTGACCTCTCCGGCCAATACCCCCCCTTGAATGGCGGCCCCAACGGCAACCACCTCATCGGGGTTAACGCCCTGGTTAGGATCTTTGCCCAGAATCTTTTTCACCAATGCTTGGACGGCGGGAATACGAGTCGATCCCCCCACTAGCACAACTTCGTCGAGGGCACTCTTGTCGATTTTGGCATCACGAATGGCATTTTCCACCGGGATACCGCAACGGTCAATGAGATCGCTACAGATTTCTTCAAACTTTGCCCGGGACAAGGTGGTATCTAGGTGCTTGGGCCCATCTTGGGTGGCGGTAATGAAGGGGAGGTTGATCTCTGTTTGACTCACCCCTGACAGTTCAATTTTGGCTTTTTCTGCTGCTTCCGTGAGGCGTTGGAGGGCTTGTTTATCTTGACGCAGGTCAATCCCTTCAACTTTTTTAAATTCCGCCGCTAGGTAGTCAACAATTTTTTTATCAAAATCATCTCCCCCGAGGTGGGTGTCTCCAGAGGTGGCCAGAACTTCAAAGACCCCTTCCCCTACTTCCAGGATGGACACATCGAAGGTGCCGCCCCCGAGGTCAAAGACCAGAATGGTTTCGTTGTCTTTTTTATCTAAACCGTAGGCAAGGGAGGCGGCGGTGGGCTCGTTAATAATGCGTAGAACTTCGATCCCTGCAATCTTGCCGGCATCTTTGGTCGCTTGCCTTTGGGAGTCATTAAAGTAAGCGGGCACCGTAATCACCGCTTGGGTCACCGTTTCCCCCAGGTACTTGCTGGCATCATCGACGAGTTTGCGCAGCACCTGGGCCGAGATTTCTTCCGGGGCAAATTGTTTCCCCTGGGTGGGGCAATCAAGCTTGACATTCCCACTGTTGTCCCGCATGACGCTATAGGCCACTTCAGTGGCTTCATTGGTGATTTCATCAAACTTACGACCAATGAAACGTTTAACGGAATAAAAGGTGTTGCCAGGGTTCATGACGGCCTGACGTTTGGCAATCTGCCCCACCAGGCGATCGCCATTTTTGGCATAGCCAACAACGGAGGGGGTCGTGCGGAACCCTTCGGTATTCGCAATAACCGTGGGCTTACCCCCTTCCATCACGGCCACACAGGAATTGGTGGTACCCAAGTCAATTCCAACAACTTTTCCCATAATTGTTACTTAACTCCCGTTAATGATAAAGACAGCGTGCGGAACGAAAAAACGTTAGAGACACTTACCGTTAAACAATTGCTCCAATAAGCCGTTTGCGTTCGCATCTTTATCTTGGCGGAGAGGCGATAGTTCTTGGAAGTGGAGGTTTCCGAACCTAAGATGAACGCCCTTGATCTCACCCACCTGGACGCCGTTAGTGAACGGTGACCACTTGAATTTTGGCAATTTTCCAGGTTCCTTGCTGACGGGTTAAATCATAACGAACCGTGAGGTCATCTTTGCTGGGAGGGGCGATCGCCGTCGATGTTGCTTGGGAAAACGCTTGCGTAACCTCTTGGACACGAGCGGTTACTGTCGCTTGAGCGGCATCGCGGGGGTTTACCGCGTAACTTAACAGGTTGAATTGATGATCGTATTGACGATAAAGATTCTGGGCTAAATCTCGCTGAATGCGATTTTGTTGTTGCTTTAACAGGCTCGGCAGCAAAATTGTGTTCAGGGCCGCCGCATCGTGTTGTTTACCGAAGGCCAATTGCTTCTGATCAAGCCAACGTTGGATCACTCGCTGTCCGACCGCTTGGGTAAAATTTGTTTGGCTCAGTAACAGGGCGTTTTGGGTGGCTTCGTCAGGAATCAATTCCGAAGCATGGCTCAAGGACAACACTAGGGGATTGGCGTCTAAAGAGTGCAGGGGGGATAAACGCTGGAGACTCCAAACTGTGCTACCGCCGATCGCCCCGGCCAGGCATAGGAGAAAGAGGCCAAAACGCAGGGGGTTGATCTTGACTCGCTTTTTGCGGCGTCGACTGGGGCGGGACGCCGATGATGGGACCTCAGCAGGAACACTGGCGGCGGTAAGGGGGTCTGTTTCCCCATAGTCATGATCCATTACGGCGGCGCTGGTGCCATTGGCGATCGCCACGGGAGGCAGGCTGGCACTCTGGGGCAGGTCCAGATTGACAGAGTTAAGATCGGGGAAAGGGCGGCGCTGGCGTCTTGATCTGCGACCGGCCGCAGGATTGGGGGGGTAATCGTCGCGATAAGCGGCGGAACTAGGGGCCATGGGAATCTCCGTTGCCGGGGTGGGGGGGGCGGTTAATGCACTGAAAGCACTCGTTGAAACAGGGGGAAGCGATGATCCGTCCGCTGCCAAGTTCTCTAGCTGGTTTTGAACGGAGGCATCACTGAAGTAAGCTTCTAAAGAAAGACTGTCAGGG
>JBEAQB010000169.1:0-6488 GCA_041164125.1 Cyanobacteriota bacterium | reverse complement strand
GGGATCAGCCCCAAACTGCGGATGAGGTGATTGCGCAGACGTTACAGACCATTGACCAAGTTCGTGACCAAGGCAAAACCCCTGTTATTTACACCAGTCGTCAAGAACTAACCTTTGCGACAATCTCGGCCCGTCTTGATTTCGGCAGCAAACTTTCCCACCTCTTAATGCAGATCGTGCAGCAATTACCGAGGGATATTAGCTTTTTGATCAGCAAAGGTGGCATCACCTCCAACGATGTTCTGAGTGTGGGTTTAACCTTAACGGCTGTCCGTTTGTTGGGACAAATTATTCCCGGTTGTTCCCTGGTCACCACCGCGGCGGATCATCCCCGCTTCCCGTCCTTACCGGTGGTCCTTTTCCCCGGTAATGTGGGGGATGCTCAGGGTCTAGTCACCGCTTATCAGCGTCTAGCTGGATGAGATAAAAAGCGTTGAACCGAAAGGAAACACGCTTATGACGCCAGGAGGCTTAGGGATGTCAGGCGGGAGCATCCCACGGTGCCAAGCTTCACCTAAAATGCGTCTCCCAGTCCTAACGAGTGGGGAAACCGAGGGTGACGAGGGGCATCAGGCGGTTAGGGCATGGCTGCTATTTTTTCCGCCCAGCGTAATTTAGCCGAACGGGCCCGGGGATTGCGGTGTTGCTCTTCGCGGCTGGGAATTATGGGTTTTTTGGTTAGTACGTTGAACGTTGTCATTGCGCGTAAACGATGTTTAACAATGCGGTCTTCGAGGCTGTGGAAGCTGATAATGCCAAGCCGTCCCCCGGGCTTTAACCAGGTTGAGGCCTGGGTAATCAGGGTTTCGAGGGAACCCAGTTCATCGTTAACGGCGATGCGGAGTCCTTGAAAAACCCGCGTCGCGGGATGAATGCGCCCGTATCGATATTTAGCGGGAACCCACCGGGCGATCGCCTCAGCCAAATCGGTGGTGGTTTGAAAGGGACGCTGTTGCACAATCTGCCGGGCCAAGCGTCGGGAAAGTCGTTCTTCACCATACTCATAGAAAATACGGGCTAAGTCAGTTTCGGACCAATGGTTAATAATCTCAGCCGCCGTTAACGCTTGGCTTTGGTCCATCCGCATATCTAAGGGGGCACTGTAACGAAAACTAAACCCCCTTTCGCCTTGATCCAGTTGGGGAGAACTGACGCCTAGATCGGCAATAATGCCATCAAATTGCTGCTCACCCCCCGGAAATGTGGCAAAATTCCCCTGCCAATGGGTTAAGCTGGCACCGTTAATCGCTGCCACAAGGGGCGCTAGTCGCCGTACCGCAGCGGCGATCGCCTGATGATCGCGATCAATAATGGTTAAGTTGAGGGGCAACCCAAGACGTAATAGGGCTTCACTGTGGCCGCCACTCCCCACCGTTGCATCTAGATAATCTCCCCCCGGTTTGAGTGCCAAATTGGCAACTATTTCCTGGCAAAGCACACTAATATGGTGAAATTCTTTACTCTGAGCAACCTTCAGCGACCCTTGGTCCATACAAATCCTTGCAGTTGATTCCGTTTCAAAGCCCTGTCTCTTCAGGGTAACAGTCATTAAGGAACTTATCCTCTGCAAAGTAATTCAAATACCTAGAATCACAAAAATTCTCAATCTATCCGCAAGCGACTAGGCGCATGGTTATTAACTCACAGCCGTTAAAACACTTAAACGGTGTTCTAAGTCGGTTTTTCATTGCGAATACTCTCGCTTTTTTCGGGATGTTTGGCGGAGTTGTTCCAGAGGTGAGTTGGCAGCCAGCTGCCGTTACCTTCAGTCAAGCTGTCCGTTCCCAAGAGCTGGGAAGCGACAAAATTAACCGCTACGCGAAAGCCGTTTTGGCGATCGAAGTTGAGCGTAAAAAAGCATTCCAACAAATCCAAACCCTCATTGGTCGCGTTCCTCCTCAACTCATCTGCACCAATCAAGACAGCATCAAAAAATTACCCCGTAACGCCCAGGTAGTGGCGGTTAACTTTTGCAATACCTCGAAAAAAATTGCCCAAGAAAGCGGTCTTAGCGCAGATGAATTTAACCGAATTACCACTGCGGCCCGCAAAGATACTAACCTCAAAACCCAAATTCAACGGGCGATCATGAATCTCCGTCGTTAAGTGAGTATGTTGATTTTTCAGCACCGTCTAGAACATGATGCCGGTATCCCCCAGTGGCGATTGTCCTTAACCGCCGAAGAGCGCTGCCGCAGTCGTCACCGCTTTGATAAGGAAGGGGTGCCCCCCCTATTTTTTCAACTACCGCGAGGTACCGTCCTTAACCCTGGAGATTATTTACAAGCCAGGTCGGGGGAGATTCTCCAGATTCTGGCCGCCCCAGAGGACCTATTGCATGTCAGCAGTGATAACCCTTTGGACCTTTTGAAAGCCGCCTATCATTTAGGGAATCGCCATGTGTCTCTCGAAGTCAGTCAACACTACCTCCGTCTTGCCCCCGATCCTGTTCTAGAAGCGCTCCTCGCTACCCTCAATGTTACCGTGGTAACCGTTACTGAGCCTTTTTTCCCGGAACCTGGCGCTTTTCATCGTCATTAAGTCTGGGTAACGAGAAACGGCCGACTCGCTATTTTCCTCAAGACAATCAAGGGATTCGCTACAATGATTTACATTAAGGAAGGTAAACTAGCTAAAGCCCCGGGCAAATGCCAGGGAGCATTACTAAACGAATAACCTTTACTACGCCTCTGCCCTCGCTTACCCTAATTCCCTCGACCATCCGCGACCGCGGCGATCGCCAAAACACAATGACCATCGATAATATCCGTCTTAGAAACGAATTCATTAACACGCAAGTTATCACCCGCAACAGTGGGAAAAAACTCGGCGTCGTCAAAGAAGTCTTAGTCGATGTCGATCAACGGGAAATTGCAGCCCTAGGCATACGGGACAATATTTTGTCCTTGACGGGGATGCCCCAATATTTTTACCTAAACAGCATTGTGCAAACGGGCGATGTTGTATTGGTCGAAAATGAGGATGTTTTTGAGCTAGTAGAAGTCGATCTTTATTCTCCCCTGATTAATAGTGAAGTGGTTACCGAAACGGGAGAACCCCTAGGCAAGGTCAGGGATTTTCAGTTTGATCTCAGCACCGGTAAGGTATCCTCAATTATCATCGCCTCCCTGGGGTTACCCCAAATCCCCGAGCAGCTTATCAGCACCTATGAGCTTTCTATTGACGAAGTGGTGAGTAGTGGTCCCAATCGCCTCATTGTTTTTGAGGGGGCGGAGGAACGCCTAACTCAACTGAGTGTCGGGGTTTTGGAACGCCTGGGGATTGGTCGTCCCGCCTGGGAGCAAATGGAAGAGGACATGTATTATCCTCCAACGGCCCGTCCAGAAAACCAATTGGGGAGTGGCATGCCTGTGCGTCCCCCAGTCCGGGTGAGTCAACCGGAGCCGGTCATGGAAGACCGCTGGCATGAAGATGATTGGCAAGAAAGTCGGCCAACCCCTCCCCAACGGGAAGCTGTGCCCCTTCGCTATCCCGAACCAGAATATGAAGATTATGAAGTGGACAACTGGGGCGAGGCGGAAGTTATCTCGTCGGCGGATGAACCCGTTCAAGACTATAACTATGATGAACCCGTAGAGAAGGATGTCTGGGATGACGAAGCAGAGTTAACCCCCTACAATCCTCCCCCAGTCAATATTCCTGAAACTCGCCGGGAAAAAATGCCGGAATATTACGAAGACTAATCGTCCCCTATTTGACCTAGATCTGCTGTCTGCCTATTCACGGTCCCGGTTGCGTTCTGGCTTCCCTGTCCTCCTCAGTAGGGTCAGGGCGGTACCGGCATTTTAGCGGGTTTCTAGCCAATCAAAAATCTGATCGAGCTCCTCTAGGGTAATCAGCCCATATTGCCAAAGCACGATGGGCAAATGATTGCTACTGTCAAGGCTGTCAGAAACAGTCCGTTCGGCGATCGCCAGGGAAGCATCCGGTAACGATAAATCTTGCCTGAGAAAATTTAATAAATTTTGGTAGTAATTACGGTGAATCATTAGTAGTGAATTAAAAACGATTTAATAAGTAGGGATTGAGTCAAGGGAGATTGCCCAGAAGGCGATCACTAGACTCTAGATAGCCGGCGGCTCAGCGCTGGACGATGTAACCGACGTGGGGGGGCAGAATAAATTTATTAATTAGATACGCTCACCCCAGGTAAACAACTTGCCTTAGGCGAGATCTCTAGGATTCAGCGGACGAAGTTAATCAGCAATCGCAATATTCCACACACCAAAAGACAAAATTTTGACGGTTTTAACAGGTCAACCTGAGGAGAAAAGTGTTTGTTGACAGCCACCGAGATTTAGCATCGGTACACAATCAAACAAATCATTTTAACTGAGCTTATAGTCATCATACAACTGTGAAATCTATCTTGCGGTATATTTTGCCATTCCAGTCAGAGAATCAGACACGAAGCAAAAACTAGGACATCATTGCTGCCACCCAGAAGAGCCCATCGACGAGGATCGTACTCAAAATAGCACCGGCAAACGCCTGCCAAGGCGCGGCCGTTTTTTGCCAAGCCCATCCCCCCAAACCCACTAGCAAAATAACTAGCACCATTGCCCAGCCAATTCCCCACGGTGTTTCCATACTTGCCAGGGCCGCTTGAAAAACGGTAGGGATTAGGGCCGGTTCTACCACCATAACCTGCCGCCAATATTCCATTAAGCCAGTCAAGTAAAAATAGGCATCTGTTACTGCTGTACCACAAAGAGACCCCAAGTAAAATAAATGACCGATCATCCCCCAGCGACGCTGGATCCCCCAGATAGCAAAGGGAAGCCCCAGGGATTCAATGGGCAAATGCCACAGAGGCTCCCAACGAAACCACCCCCAATAGATTGTTCCGGCCAGCCAACTCCAACTAAACCCGAGTAATAGGTCGCCCCATATTGCTTGCCGAGGTAAACGCATCAGCCAAAGAGCCACCCCCATCCAGACCAGGGTCAACCCAAGGGAGATCCAGGGAAACTGACGCACTAGAGGCGCTTGGATAAAAACGGGAACAGAGACGAGAAAGCCCGCTAATAGGCGCATCCCCGTGGTTTCGGGATTGAATTCTAAGGGAAATTGCCATTGGGCCCAGCGACGGGGAACCGTCAGTCCATATTGAGCCACAATGGTGGTTAGGAGGGGGATCACTACAGCGTTTAATAAAAGGGTGATAAAAAGGAATGTTTAAGTTTTGTAACTTAAAATTAATCTTGCTTATTATATCTAAAAACTCCGAGGCTTTCTAGAAAAAAATCTCTATCCTCCTCCGCCGGGATGGGAATTTGCTGCCATCATCGGTAGCGGTAGCGGCTGATGCGCCAGCGCTCAGGTTTGACCCACGTCTGATAATCTCAGTGGTCAGGAGAAAACATCTGATACCCTGATGAGCATGGAACTTTACTTTATTCGTCATGGCATAGCGGCAGAGCGGCGGGCTGATTTGCCTGATGGCGATCGCCGCCTCACCGCCAAAGGCAGCGAGAAGACTCGACGGGTTGCCCAGCGTCTTCAGAAAATTGGCATTGAGTTTGACCTTATTCTCAGCAGCCCGTTAACCCGCGCGCAACAAACGGCTCAACTTTTCATCGAACAAGGACTGTCCCCCCAGCTAGAAACCTTTTTCCCCCTGGCCCCTAGCACAGATATCGCCACTGGACTCGAACAGCTTGTCCGAGAATATGCTCACCGCAGTAAACGCTGCTTAGGGTTAGTGGGTCACCAACCCGATCTCAGTCATTGGGCAGAATATTTAGCATTTGGTGCTCCTCAAAACAAAATTATCCTCAAAAAAGCAGGCATTATTGGTGTTAGCTTACCCGTTTTGACTTACCAACCGGGTCAAGGGCAGGTGTTTTTAGTCACGGCTCCCCGATGGTTGTTATGACAGAACGATATATCGATATCCAGATGTTCAGCAGCGCATCACCTTCCCCATAATAATCCAGGGGAGAGGATAGCGTATATTAGGTTACGGCTTAAGCAGCTAGAAAAAAGCCTACAGATAGTGTTGTTGTTAGTTACTAGGTCAATTGCATGGTTATCATTGCCGAAGAATTTAGGGACGGTTTGGCCGGAGTTCCCGCAGCCAAATCCCGTGTCAGTTATGTAAACGGTACCGCTGGTGTTTTGGAATATCGAGGTATTCGGGTCGAAGAATTGGCTAAATCCAGCAGTTTTATTGAGGTAGCTTACCTACTAATTTGGGGCAAGCTTCCTACCCAGGCGGAATTGGAAGAATTTGAACACGAAATCCGCACCCACCGCCGTATTAAGTACCACATCCGGGACATGATGAAATGTTTCCCGGAAACGGGTCATCCCATGGACGCCTTGCAAACGTCCGCAGCGGCCCTAGGCTTGTTCTATGCCCGCCGTGCCCTTGATGATCCGAAATATATTAGGGCAGCAGTCGTCAGGCTGTTGGCTAAAATCCCGACCATGGTGGCCGCGTTCCATATGATCCGTAAAGGGAA
>JBEAQB010000168.1:0-8467 GCA_041164125.1 Cyanobacteriota bacterium | reverse complement strand
CCCACTCTGATGCAGGAGCGGGGTGACAGCCTAGGAGCGACTGATTTTATCCTTTTGACTGATAAAGATTAGCGCGACAGTCGCGGGAATGACAACGATGGTAGCCCCTAGAACCAGGCTCCAGAGAAAATTTGCTAAAGAAGGGGTCATATCGCGTTAACCTCGTTTTTTATAGAAAGATTATCGTTCCCTATTCTATCGGCTTTTGAGCCTTCCATCTGCCCCAGTTGCCCTACTGATTTTCAGGCTAAGATTCCTAACAGTGTGGGAGTTATGTGGCAAACTAGAGCATCTGCCGGCCGATGTCTTCACCCTCTATAGATAAATTTGTCTCTATAATTTTGCTAATGTTCTTCACTGTACCCTTAACTGTTCGATCATTAGCCGTGGTGACCGGAGGAATTTGGGCTGTTATGGTCTTGGCCAGTTGCGCGCCTCCCGACCCGCTCGCCCAACCCCAGCAAAAAGCCCCCCCTCAACAGGAAAGTCAATTAACCCTTGAGCGGGCCACCCTAGAACATGCTAATGCCAAGGGGCAAACGCTTTGGAAAATTCAGGTAGAGAAAGGAGAATATACCCCTGATCGTCAAAATGCAACGTTGGTAGATATCAAGGGGGATTTTTATCAAGATGGGAAAGTGGTTTTAAAGGTGAGGGCAGATAGAGGGAAAATCGTTGAGGATGGCAAGTCGTTAATCCTACAAGACAACATTGTGGCGATTGATCCCCGCAATCAAGCTGTGCTCAGGACTCAGGCGGTGGAATGGTTAGCCGAAGAGTCGGTACTGGTTGCTCGCCAAAAACTGAGGGGAGAACATCCTGAGATGACCGTGACCGCCAACGAAGGGCGCTACGATACTAAAAACCAGCGACTCACGTTAACAGGTGATATTGTGGCCGTGACGGAACCGCCTCGGAAACAGACAGCAGATCCGCGGCGCTTGGAGCTAAAAACTGCAGCAATTACTTGGGAAATTAAACAGGATAAATTGGTCGGCGATCGCCCGTTACAATTGGTGCGTTTCCAAGATAAAACAGCAACTGATGAGGTTAAAGCTGGCCGGGCAGAACTGTTCATTCAAAAAAAATTAGTGCATCTTGGTCAACTTAGTGAATTTAAATCCCTAGATCCCCCTTTACAAGTTGCCACTGACCGCTTAACCTGGTCTTACCTAGATCGCTACGTTGCCACGGATAGCCCAATTACAGTCCTTGATTATGTGCAACACGTTACCGTACAAGGCAATCAAGGCGTCGTTAATTTAGTGACAAACGATGCTGTTTTACAAAATGGCACTCATGCAAGCAGCAAAGCTCAACAGTCCCAGTTATATGCGGATCAACTCGCCTATTTTTTTGAGCCTCAAACCCTAGAAGCGACTGGTAATGTCATTTACCAGCAACAACAAGACATGAAGTTTAACCTAACTGGCGATCGGGCCGTTGGTTCTCTACAAAATAATCATGTCGTGGTCACTAGCAATCAACCAGAGCGGGTTGTGACGGAAATTTATCCCAATAGCAACTGATAGCCCGCCACCGATGTCAATTCCCCATCAACCTGTTGTGTTCCTTCGCTGCTCTTACGAGAGGCGAGGACATTGATGGGAACCCTTTTGTCCTAGGATGAGAGGAAGATCACGAAAATACCGATGGGCAGACTAATCATCCTGGATCACTCCCTGGTTGACCTCCAGGGTCATCACTATGAGTGCAGCATCAGCTTGGCAGAAGCAGCCCAGCGAGGGGGAGAAGAATCACTAATTGTGGCAAACCGAGTATTTGCTGCAACCAATACAACCAATATTCCTATCATTCCTGCTTTTGCGGTGGATTGGTTTGATCGCCCGACGCCAGAATTAACGGAGAGTCCCGCGTTAACCTCAAAAGTAACGTTATCAATTGGGGCAGAGATTACCCGGCAATTAGAAAATTCCGTCAAAGGTCAATTATTACTGGAAAAAATTGCAGGCAGCACGTCCCGGTTAGGGGCATGGATTCAAGAAGATTTACGCTTAATTCGTCAGATTCCCTTGACCAATACGGCTTGGGGACTGTTTAAAATCCTGTGGGGCAGTGTCCGCTTTGCCGGGGGCTTAGCGGGCAAGATGCTAGGGAAAGTCCGGCAACGCCTTAATCCCTCACCGGTCATTGATCACCCCAGTTTTATTGCCACCGTCGCTCATATCGTTACTGACTTAGGATTAACTGATACAGATCAGGTGTTAATCCATACCATTGGCATTGCTCAAGTTGCGGCCCTCAGTGATTACTTAAGCCAATGCGGCGATCGCCCTTGTCCGACGTTTCATTTACTCATGCGGCGGGATACGCAAGATCCGTTGGTGAACCCTGATCAGGGTTTACAGTTAAAAGATTGTTTAAAAATTATCTATCAACGGGGATTGTGGCCTAATAAAATCCGTTTTTATACCGATACCCCCACGTTAGTTAAAAACTATAATGCCCTTAGTCCCATTCAATTCCAACAAGTTCCCATTCCCTTCCGCCAAGAAAAATTAACCCTTGCACCATTGTCCAAAACCGATGGGGTTTTAACTTTAGTCTATTTGGGGGATGCTAGGACAGAAAAGGGGTATCAACATTTACCCAATGTAGTGGAAGCGTTATGGCCGGATTATTTGGCCATGGGAAAAGTGCGGTTTGTTATTCAATCCAATTACACGATCAACGGCTTAGAAGGGCCAGTTTTGCAAGCAAAATTAAGGCTGTCTCAATACCCCCAAAAACGGGTTAAATTGATTGACCAAGCTCTAACCCCAGAGGAGTATTATCAATTATTGGTGTCTGCGGATTTAGTGATCCTGCCCTATGATCCGGTCAATTATCAACGCACCTCAGGAGTATTAACGGAAGCATTGGCGGCGGGGAAGCCGGTGGTGGTTCCAGCAAATAGTTGGTTAGCGGAACAGGTGGATGCTAGCCGCGCCGGGATTTATCAAGACCCACAAGATTTACCCCAAACTGTAATAAAAGCCTTAGAAAATCTAGATGATTTGGCGATCGCCGCCCAGGAATTTGCCCCCCAATGGAAAACCCAACAATCGCCGGATCGGTTTATTGACGCTTTAACGAAACCATTCGGAAGTGATCTGGCTAACCCGCAGTTACCGCCGGGAATATTGGCGATTTTATCTTTAGAACACCTCGATAATGTTAATCCGAGTTCCCCAGTGTTATGGGAAATGTTGCGGTTTTGGGCCCAGCAGGGCTATCGACTTTATTGTTTATTAGATAACAGTAATGGCGGGCAAAATTTTCATGATCAAGGGGATATTGCGGCAAATATAACGGTCAAGCTCAACGCCCTAGGAATAGAGCGAATTTGGTCAGTCGCGCCGATGTCTGCCCCAGAAAACCTAGCTGAATTACCTGATAATTGGCGGACCCGATATGAGTTATTAACCACTAGCCAGATTCCCACCGCTGTTTCCCAATTAATCGACGCCCAATTAATTGATACTGTTTATTTAGGTCAAACCATTTACCAAGCTTGGCTAGACCAATTACCCACATCAACTTTACCGAAAGCCATTGGCATCGAAACCTTTGCCAGTGATCAAGCGGCATTAAGTCAACAACAAGCGCCAGATCAAGCCCAATTAGCGTTAGAAATTAATGTTTTAAATTCCGCCCAAGTCATTATTACCCCCTATCAATATTTTGCCGAAACGTTACAGGAACTATTAGGGCAAAAAACAGTTATTAGTTTATCCCAAGCGTTACAAAGTCCACAATTAACTCACCCCCAGGAACGGGCAGAGTTTTATCAACAATTACAACACCTTAGCCAACAGTGGTTAGGGGAACAAGCCTTACCGATAACATCCGTTAAACCCAGCCC
Source organism: Cyanobacteriota bacterium (assembly GCA_041164125.1). Taxonomy (GTDB): domain Bacteria; phylum Cyanobacteriota; class Cyanobacteriia; order Cyanobacteriales; family Microcystaceae; genus Synechocystis. Next base: position 4,602 of record JBEAQB010000168.1, on the reverse strand, counting down.
TAGGGTGGCAGTGTTATATCCTTGGGGTGATATTCAAGAACGATGTAGTGGGGCCAGTCAACGGACAGGGCAGGTCATTGATTTTTTACAGGAACAGGGTGTTGATCTAACGGTTTTTTCCTTGAATCATTATCCCAATAATTGGCAACATCAGGTTAACTATCGCTACTATCAACCCAGTTTTGCCCAGGCTCCCTTGGTGCATCACGTTTATCAAAATGCCTTTTTTGCTTGGCAGGATTCTTTAAATTTATCCCCGGATTTAACCGCACAATTTTCCCCGATTACCCCCACAGAGTTGGATCAAACTTGGTTGCCGTGGATTTACTATTCCCTCCGCTTTGATCCCCTCTTTACACAACAGTTAGCAACGGTGATTGATTGGGCTGATGTGGTTTTATTGGAATATCCTTTCTGGGCGGCGATCGCCGGGCCCCTGTGTCGTCAAAAGGGAGTGAAATTAATTTTAACGGCCCATGATGTGTTGGCAAAACAATTAAAACCGGGCAGTTTGCTCGCACAGATTGCCTTAACGGAAGAATTACAGGGATTAAAACAAGCGGATCACGTTGTTACCCTGTCCCCCGATGATCAGCAGTTTTTTCAGTGTCACGGCATTGATAACCACTGTGTTCCCATCGGCATTGACGTTAGAGCCCATCAGGCAGACGCTCGTCCAGAGTTATGGGAGACGTTAGAGTCGGAAATTGGCATTGATCGGGATTGGCAAAAACCTATTTGTTTATTCGTGGGTAGTCAACATCCCCCCAACGTTGAAGCAGTAGGCAAAATTCAAGCGATAGCCGGGGAAAATGCCGGAAATTGGGAGGCGATCGCCGTGGGCAGTTGTTGCGATCCGACCCAAACCCGCAACTTTTATGCCCTGGGTAAAGTCTCCGAACCCGTCCTGCAAATGTTGTATCAACGGGCGGCAGTGGTGCTAATCCCCCTAGAAGCAGGCACCGGCATGTCGGTGAAAACCTTAGAAGCAATGGCGTATGGTAAGGTAATCCTCGGCACGGCGATCGCCTTTCGGGGGTATCCGGTGCAGTCTGGGGTGCATTGTGTGATTAATAATGATTTAGGGCAATATGGTGCTGAGATTGAGAAAATTATCCAGCATCCCACCGACTATCAGGCCATTGCAGCCAACGCCCAGACCTTTGCCCAAGCCTATGATTATCGCCAGCTTTATCAACTTTATTTAGACCTCATCCATGCCGATTAAATCCGTCCTGCTCCTGTTGCCATTATGACTGTTGCATTATCTCCCTCAACTTCATCGCCGTTACTATTGTCAGGTGTTACCTGGGCACAATTAGAATCTTTGGAAACGGCTTTTCATGGCATTGCTGGGGTACGGCTGAGTTATTTGGCGGGCAATTTAGAAATTATGACCTTAAGTCAGGAGCAGGAGGATCTCAAGTCCACCTTAGGCTTGTTATTAGAAACCTATCTGCGGCATCACAAAATTCGGTTTTATAAACGGGGCAGTGCGACTTTAGGCACCCAAAGCCAAGGCGCAAGAAAAGAACCCGATGAGTCCTATAATTTTGACACTAAAAAATTAATTCCTGACTTAGTTATCGAAGTCATTATTAGTAGTGGATCAATCAATATTTTAGAGATTTATCAACGCATTGGGGTTCCTGAAGTGTGGCTTTGGTTAGGAGGTACGTTAACCCTTTATTACCTCACCGAAACGGGCTATCAACCGCAATCCCGTAGTCAATGCTTGCCCAGTCTGGACAGTGATCGCCTAGCTCACTATGCTAACTATGCGGATCAGTATGATGCCATAACGGAATTTAGCCAGAGTTTGGCCCCTCATTCCTAACGTTTTCTGTTTTATCTATTACGCAATTAAGGGAACCCCGGACAACCTATGAAGGTATTAATCGTAGATTTTGATTTTTTTGCCAAAGTTGGCGGTGGGCAAACCTTCTATCGCAATCTGATTCGCAAGAATCCCTCCATAGAGTTCTACTATTTTATTCAAGATGAATCCCCCACCGGCGATCGCCCTGCCAATGCCCACGGTATCCCGTTCAAGGAAACCTATTTAATTCAGGATTTAGCAGGGTATTTTGACATTGATCCGCCCCAATGGGCTAAGCCGTTATTTGTCCAAGCCAGTAATTTAGCGGCATTGGTACAGGGCATGGAGTTTGATGTGGTAGATACCCCAGACTATTATCAATGGGGATTATTTTTAGCCCCAGCATTGCGTCACCATCGGGTGAATTATCAAAAATTGGCTCTGTCGATGCATGGTGTCATTTCCACCACGTTACGGTTAGATTGGTTCCAGGATAATGCGGAAAACTTACCGTTAAAAATTCAAGAGCAAAAGCAATACGAAATCTGTGATGTACGCTATGGCATTAGCCGCAGTTACTTAGAAGAATGGCAGGCAATGAGTAATGCACCGAGTCATTATTATCACCCTCTCCACTTTTTTGATTTACCTAAGCCAGTTTTTAATTCAGAAGATACAAAATTACCGGATTTAAACTTTGTGGGACGGACGGAAAAACGCAAAGGGCCAGATATTTTTATTGAACTGGCTTGGTGGTTACCCCAACATCAATTTAACCAGGCAAATATTATTGGCCCCCATAGTTTTGACCATACGGGATCGGTTGCTTCGGAAACTTTAATCCGAGCCATGCTCAAAAATCGGCTGGAATCTGTTCAGTTATTACCGGCTCAATCCCAACCGGAACTCTTTAAACGGTTTCAAAAAAATAGTATTACCTTTACCCCTTCCCGCTACGACACACTAAATTTAGTGGCTCTGGAATCTCTCTTTTCCGGTTGTCCCACGGCGATCGCCAACGGGGCGGGGGTTTGTCGGTTATTGACGGATGATTTCCCTGATATTCCCTGGGTTGACATTGATGTGAGTGATATTTACCGCTCATTAGAGCCCTTAGTTAATATTCTGGAAAATTACCCCGCCTATCGCCAACAGTTAGTGGAGGCGGTTAAATCCACCTCATTAAAGGCTAATAGCCCCAATATTACGGACATCTACCACGCCGAGGTCGCAGGCAATGCTGGCGTTCAGGCAGAAATTGACCGCTGGTACAGTCATTTAATGAATTACTGGCAAAAACAACAGGAACAGTTCCCGCTCATTCAAACCATAAAAACCCAATTAAAACCGATCGCCAAGCCGGTTTATTTTGGGTTAAAAAATACGGTTAACACCACCAAGGAAAAGGCGCGACAGGTGTTGGGCAATGACTATAACGCCCAAGCGTTGAAAATTCCCTTTTTAAGCAATCGCTACCGCCAGGTGATGAACCAGTCGGAACAAACCAATGCGGCATTAGAGAAAAAGCTAGAAATGCTTTGGCGCCTTGGCTCTGGTTACAAATCCGAGTTGTTGGGAATGCGAGGTAAATTGGGGGTCAATTACCGCGTGGATCGAGTCAGGTTGTGGCGGGAACTAGCGCGGGTGGAGGAGTTGCGGGGCAATACGTTAGTCACCGCCACCTATAAATTGCGGGCGTTGCGAGCATTAGGAGAAGACAAATTCGGCGATCTGCCGGGAGTGTTGCAAATTTTAGTGGAAAAAGGGTTTCCCAAGGAGGCCCAGGCGGTTAATGCCATGTACGGAGGGGATGCAAGTCAGCAGGAGGAACGTTGCTACGGATTAATCGAACAGGCTCGGATTGATAATTTACAAAATCCCGCCGATGATCAATATGAAATTTGGGACGATCACCGTCAGAAAAGTGAGTATCGCGCCACCATTATTGTCTCGTTATATAAAGCCGAGCAAAAACTTAAATATTTTCTAGAGACGTTACAACATCAAACCCTAATTAAACGGGGGGAAGCGGAAGTGATTTTGGTGGATAGTGGCTCGCCAACGGATGAGTATAGTGTGTTTAAAACCATTGCGCCAACCCTGGGCTATGACCTGCTCTATGTACGTTCTGCCCAACGGGAAACGATTCAAAGTGCCTGGAATCGGGGCATTAGCCTGGCCCATTCTCCCTACTTAGCGTTTTTGGGGGTGGATGAAACCATTTTGCCAGAGTGTTTGGAAATTCTCGCCCAGGAGTTAGATCAAGATCCTGAACTCGATTGGGCGATCGGGCACAGTTTGGTGACAAATGTTGATAAAAAAGGTAGTTGGGTGAATGATATTATGGCCTATGATCGCACGGGCTATGAACAGGATTTAGTCTATTTAGAAACCTGCTATTTGTCCTGGGTCGGAGCACTTTACCGCAAGTCCATCCATGACCGCTTCGGCTATTACGATGACAGTTTTCGCGGGGCCGGGGATACGGAATTCAAAAGTCGAGTGCTGCCCTTTATTAAAAGTAAAGTGGTGGACAAAACTTTGGGACTATTTTGGAATTATCCCGAAGATCGGACGACCCAAAGCCCCAATATTGAAATTGAAGATACCCGCGCTTGGTACCTCCACCGCACCCTGGCCGGGGTCAAATATGCCTTTCAACGGCGATCGCCAGAGGATGTGGAAAACCTTTTGTATCACTGCCTGGGCTACCGCAAATCCTATTGCCAGCACACCAGCACCGACTTTGACCACGCCTACAACCTTGTGCAATATTTACAGCA
>JBEAQB010000167.1:0-4848 GCA_041164125.1 Cyanobacteriota bacterium | reverse complement strand
GCTTGTCGGACTCAAGAGCAAAAAGACAAAGACGGTAGCTTACCCCGGTTGTATGGTTTGCCAGTGGAATTTAGCCCCCCAGGGACTGAGGATGATTGTTGGCAAGTGATTAATTTTTCGTTGGAGAAAGAAAAAGGGATTCCTAAGCGTTATCCTTACTTTCGGTTGTTTGATTGATTGAGGACAACGTTTTCTTGTTCAAGGGATTCTTGTTCAAGGAACAGTTATTTTGATTGACGGTGAAAACCGCTCCCAAATCCGCCGGGCAATTTCCGATGCTTCTATCACTCCGCATTAAGAATTTCGCGTTGATTGACTGCTTAGAGATCGACTTTCAGGAAGGGTTGACAGTTTTAACAGGGGAAACGGGGGCCGGTAAGTCGATTCTTTTAGATGCCATTGATTTATTGTTGGGGGGAAAGGCCGGTGGACGGGTTTTACGGCAGGGGGAACAGCGGGGCAGTATTGAAGGCACCTTTCTGGCCGTTGAGTCGATTAAAAGCTGGTTGGCGAGTCAGGCGATCGACCTGCTTGAAGATGGCACAGTGGTTTGTAGTCGAGAATTTTATCAACAAGGAACGGGGTTACGATCACGCCTGCGGATCAATGGGGTATTGGTGAATCGGCAGATATTGGGGGAATTGCGGGGGCAACTGGTGGAAATGACAGCTCAAGGGCAAACTCAGCAACTTCTTGATCCTGCCCAACAACGACAATTATTGGATTTATTTGGCGGGGAAACGTTGTTAAGCAATCGCCAAACTGTCGAACAGGCTTATCAAAAATTTGCCCAGGCGAAACAGGCGTTAACCGCTCGACAGCAATCGGAACAAAATCGGCTGCAACGATTAGATTTTTTAACCTATCAATTGCAAGAGTTAACCGAAGCGGCTTTAGACGATCCGGGGGAATGGGAGGAGTTAATGCAGGAACAAGAACGGCTTGCCCATACGGTAGAGTTGCAACAGTTAAGCTACGAGACAACCCAATTACTCTATCAAAGTGAACGGGATGCCCCGGCGATCGCCGACTTATTGGCGGATGCGGAAAAGCAATTGCAGACAATGGCAACATTTGATAGTCGTTTGACTTCCTTGCTGGAATTGGTGCAAGGCGCGTTAACCCAGGTGATTGAAGCGGGGCGAGAGGTACAACGCTATGGTGATGACTTGGAGGCTGACCCGGAACGGTTACAACAGGTTGATGAACGGTTACAAACCCTCAAACGTCTTTGCCGTAAATATGGCCCGAGTTTGGCGGAGGCGATCGCCTACCGGGATAAAATCCAAGCGGACTATGACGAACTAACCGATGGTGATCAGTCCCTTACCCAGTTGGAAGCGAATTTAGCCGCAGCGGAACAGCACTTAATCGCGGTCTGTGAGCAGCTGACCCTATGCCGGCAGCAAACGGCGAAACGGTTGGAGACGCGTCTGGTACAGGAACTAAAACCCCTAGCCATGGATAAGGTCGTCTTTCGCTGCCAATTAGAGGCGACCCCTCCCAGTCGCTCTGGCGCCGAACAGGTTGTTTTCTATTTCAGTCCCAATACGGGGGAAAAGATTCAGCCCCTAGCCAGCACAGCATCCGGGGGAGAAATGAGTCGATTTTTACTAGCCCTCAAAGCCTGCTTTAACGATATTGCCCCCCCCAGCCAAACCCTCATTTTTGATGAAGTTGATGTGGGGGTGTCCGGAAAAGTTGCCCAAGCAATCGCCCATAAATTATCCCACCTTAGTCGGCGGCAACAGGTTCTCTGCGTGACTCATCAACCCCTAGTGGCCGCTTTAGCCGACGCCCATTTCCACGTGGATAAAACCGAGATTAGGGAAGATTCAGGCAATTTTGATGATCCCAACACCGGTCTGAGAACTGTGATCAGAATTACCCCCCTCTATTCCCAAGACGATCGCCAAGCGGAATTGGCCCAATTAGCGGGAGGGCACTCGGCCCAAGACGCCCTTGCCTTTGCCCAATCCCTTTTAGAAAAAGCGACCCGTCGGTGAACACCAAGGGTTTGTCATTTTGGTTGGGGTAACCGACAGCCCATGGGGGTTAAAAAATTCCCATGGACTGTCCTTCCTGAAGCATGTGTTGGAGAGACTGGCGCCAATGGGGGGGATAGTCCCCCATGATGTCAACCAATTTCCGATGGCACAGGATGGAATAGGCCGGACGTCGGGCCGCAGTAGGATAATCGGCAGTGGTGATCGGAACGACCCGTTGAACTTGCAAGGGAATACCCAGGGCTTGGGCCTCGGCAAAAATCGCAACGGCAAAATCGTACCAACTGGCCACACCACTATTGGTGTAGTGATAAATTCCTGTCGCCCGTTTTTTAACCAAGACGGCGATCGCCGTTGCGATATCCCTAGCCCAAGTGGGGCTACCAATTTGATCGGCAACGACCCGAATTTCTTGTCGTTCCTTTCCCAAGCGCAGCATGGTTTTGACAAAATTACTTGACCCTTGATTCCCATAAACCCAAGCAGTCCTGAGAATCAAGTACTCACAACCACTTTGCTCAATTGCCTTTTCTCCGGCCCGTTTTGTTTGACCATAAACGCCCAGGGGATGGGGAGTATCGCTCGGTTGATAGGGGGAACTTTGGGAACCATCAAAAACATAATCCGTAGAAAGATGAATCAAATATGCCCCCATCTCCTTCGCAGTTTCCGCCAAGATTTGGGGAGCATAGCCGTTAATGTGGTGGGCTAAATCCGCTTCACTTTCTGCCTTATCCACTGCTGTATAGGCTGCGGCATTGACGATGATCTCAGGGGATAAGGCTTTAACGGTGGCGATGATGGTTTCCGGTTGGCTTAACTCTAAGGTTTGCCGGGTTGTCGTCTGCACAATACCCAGGGTTGCCAGACTATGGCGTAGTTCTTGACCGACTTGGCCATTTGCACCAATGAGTAAAACTTTCATCATCGTAAACAGGAGACAATTGTCGCCTTTCGCTTAAATCAGTGAGACGGATCACGCTTTCATCATAGGTGAAGACTGAAATGACAGCGAAGCCAATTTCTTTTCCCTAAGACTGATAGCGAATGGTCAGGCAGGAATCAATCAAGGATAAATTAGGATAACCTAGGCGGCTATTAACACTAAATCTCTGAAACATGACCGTCAAAAAAATACCCTTGCCGTGATCATTGTTCTCTTATCTTGCTTTATCCTGTCATGTCTCTTGTCTCACCTGCTTCGGTAAACATACTGGGGATTAAAATCGACAATCTAACCGTTGAAGCGTTACTAAAAAATTTAGACAGCAAGGGAGGATTAATTGTTACACCTAACGTGGATCATCTGATGAAGTTACGGAGTGATCAGGCATTTAAACAAGCCTATCTGCAAGCTGATTATCGAATTTGTGATAGTCAACTCATCCAGTTCGCATCTTATTTTTTGGGAACCCCTATCCGAGCAAAGATATCCGGTTCTAACTTTTTTCCGACATTTTACCAGTACCATGCCCATACTCCCAAAATTAAGATTTTTCTATTAGGTGCGAAGCCAGGGGTTGCTGCGCTGGCCCAACAAAAAATCAATGCTAAGGTTGGACGTAATATTATTGTTGATAATTATTCTCCCCCCTTTGGGTTTGAAACAGATGAAATAGAATGTCAAAACATCATCGATTTGATTAACCAGTCAGGGGCAACAGTACTTGCAGTAGGGTTGGGATCGCCGAAGCAGGAGAAATGGCTAGCATCCTATCAAGATAAGTTGACTGCGGTGAAAATTTGTATGGCCATTGGCAGCACCATTGATTTTGAAGCAGGGCATATAAGGCGATCGCCACAGTGGCTGAGTGAAATAGGGTTGGAATGGTTATTCCGTCTATGTTTAGAACCAAAACGGTTGTGGCGGCGATACTTGTTGGAAGACATCCCCTTTTTTGGGTTAGTCTTGCAGCAAAAGTTACGCCAGGGAGGCTTATGGAAACAATGGGGTTAAAATCCCCCGTTCTTGAGGGGATGAAGGGGCTGGGGATTCGCAGCCATCCCAAACGCTTAGAGAATTTTTCGCCCTGTCAGGAGTCCCCTAACCGCTAGCATCGCAGTATAGGTGGGAATAATATGTAAGGTTTCGTCATTCGGGGTTGCGAGTAAGGCGAGCTGAATCGCTTTGGCCACATCAGCTTCAATGATCAAGCGGGCCTGGTTTGGCTCCCAAGGCTGATCAAGCTGACTAGGCTGAATTAGAATGGCTTGACTGTATTGCAGTCTTAGCGCCATGTCATAGAGGCGATCGCCACTAATGATGAACGTTCCGCCAGATTCCACGAGGGCTTCGGTATCCACGTCCCAAATCCAGGAGACATCAGTCCCATCGGCAATGCGGTCATTTAACACTAACAGCGTTGTTGACGCATGCCCTTGTAATTTGAGATCGTTAACTGCCCGGATAGTTTCATTCATACCCACCGGATTTTTAGACAACAAAATGCGGACATGTTTGCCGTCTACGTCTAATTCTTCTGCCCGACCAAAGGCCGCTTTAAAGGTTTGAATATTCTCAATAATACTATCCGTATTGACCCCCAATGTTTGAGCGACTAAGCTGGCTGCGAGGGTATTGTACTTATTGTAAACACCAATTAAAATTTGAGGCCAGTCACGACTATGAAGGGCCAGGTCACTTTTTTTAAAGCCACATTGGGGACAGTCAAAATCCCCAAGATGGGAGAGATAAACCCCTTGGTAATTTAACGGTGTTCCGCAGCGGGGGCAATAGATAGAATCCACAGCATGGGGAATTTCTTCTAGATTGAGTTGCGGTTGATTGTATGATAAGTATTATTATTTCTTGTTTATGTTTTGTATGTGGTTTGAGTTTTTA
>JBEAQB010000166.1:0-6575 GCA_041164125.1 Cyanobacteriota bacterium | reverse complement strand
GGCAACGTCCCATCCGGGATTGGCGGGCTGCCGCATCCCATTTTGCTATTCTTTTTCCCGAACGCTTTTCACTCTAACTTTCCTCTTTACACAAAATTTAGATCACTCTCCATTCCGCAGCAATTCTCATTTTGAGTTTAAGCCTGATTTTTGAGACATGTTATCAACAGAGGAATGAGCTTTTCAGAGATAGTTATTGCGACTATTGTCAATAAAGTTGGCTCCAATTAGCCCCAAATCCCATCATGAGAATTGCTGCCTCAATTACTTCAGTCTTCCATTGGGGCTGTTTATCGTCCAAGAAAATTTGGGGATATTGGGTCTTAAGGGCTTGGATTTGATCGAGTCCCTCTGTCATCACGGATTCAGACCGGAAAACGCCGCAATGACTGGTCATACAATCTTGAAACGCTTGACGTAAGGTACTAATCCGCATCGTCCCGTTTTGGTTCAATAGCTGATCAATGCGATTTTTGGCTTCAGTTTTATAGGACATTTCATCAATCTCTGGGAGTGATCGCCCTTGAACATATTCGGCAATGCTGCGCCCGGTGTGCTGCCCATGACAGAGATATCAACGCCAGTAACAATATTTTGACCGCTGGACTAGTGGTGTCAGTCTGTGGAGCGACCATAAGATCCGAGCAGAGAGAGTCTGTGAGGGCCGGTGCTATGGAACAGAAATCTAAATCGTGAGGTTTTGGAATCCTTCGCCTTTAGACGAGGGATGATGTCAAACGTTGTTTCTAACAGGCATTGGCAAAGGCTTGACTCATAAACGGCAATAGGCGGCGATCTGTCGCTAGGGAGGAATTTTCAGTAAAGACCACTAACAAATAGGGACTTTGATTGGGAATTTCGATGTAGGCGCAATCATGACGCACCTGACTGGTCCAACCGGCTTTCGACCAAATTTTGGCATTTTTAGGTAATCCTTCCCCCAAAAACCCCGTGACTTGGTCTTCTTCCCCCGGCAGCGGATTAGACTGGGTTAAATCCCGTTGTAGCCACTGCATCATCTGTTGAGACCGGGGAGATGATACCGCCACACCACCAATAATACTGTGCATTAAACGCGCCACAGCATTGGTGGTCAACATGTTACGGTTTTCGTAAAGCTCTCCCACAAAGTCCCGTTCCCGTCCATAGTAACCATCACCCCAGGTTTTTTGATTGATGTTGATGGCTTGTAGTTCTTCCCAGCCAAGGGATTGAAAATAGCGGTTCACCAAGTTACGTTGTTGCTTCCAGGTTTCAAAGGGGGCACTGGGTAATGGGGGGCCGCTGGTGGTTCCCGTGAGCACATCAACGACTAAGCTGGTGGCATCATTACTAGACTGCATAATCATATCTGCCATGGCTCGGTCTAATTCCGGGGAGTCTGGCACCATGTTACTACTTAGCCACTCGGCGATCGCCACTAGATAAAAGAGTTTAACCAGGCTGGCGGGATAAATGCGTTCAATGCCTCGGTAACTAAAGCCCCGTACGGGGTATTGCCAAAATTCATTGGCAGAGATCGCGCCCCCTGTATTGACCACCACCGGCGGATCGTACACTAACCAGGTCAGGGCAATTTGATCCCGCTGCAGCGCTGGAAAGGCTTGCCAGGTACTCGCCAAGATGGCTTCGACCATTTCTCCCAGATGGGGATCGGCTTTAAAAAACGGCATAGGATTGGGGGTGAAAGGACTACTCAGACTTTGTGGTAGGGGGAAGACGGCGAATATCGGAGTAAAAAGCGCTATGGCTATAGTGATTACCCCGCTGAATCAAACTGGTTCGTAGTCGCAAATTGGGGCTGGCATACCAATGCCTTTCCGCTAAACTCGTCTCTGCATCCTGTAGGGTGAGGGTCAGGCATTCATCTTCGCCCAGATGGTAGTGCCCCGTTAACAACGGTAATGTCGACAGTGCAGTCCCTCGCCACAGTTGACCCCGATCGCCATGGGTGCTATCCGGCAGAAATCCATAATAAATTGATCCCATTTGCTTGGGTTTTCCCCAATCCACGGAGGTATCCCAACTTAATTGCAACACCACCCAGTGATCCGACTGACCATTGTTAATCTTGGCCTGCAGAGACTGGATCGCCGGGTCAGTGACCCGCAGGCGCTCAACTGTTACATCGGATTTATCGTTAGCGGCTTCATTGTGAGCAAAGCTGTAATTCGTTCGTTGAGATAACCATTTTCCTTCCCAAGCGCTAATAAAATCCAAAAACTGCATAGTTAAAAGGGCTGTTTCCTGAGGCAATCGCCCCTATTTTAGGCTATTTAGCGTCAGTTCCTTCCTGTAATCACTAATCAACTTGTGGGCCGACGAGAAAATCTTAGGCATTTTTCACCCTCAACAGCATCTGCCCAACCCAATTGTCTCTGGGATTGGTGTTCAGTGGCAGGGGGGAGTGGCTTGCCCCGTCGCGGCAACTGAATGGACGAATAACGACCTCTACCATCGCTGCGCTTCCCAAGTATGCATTTTTGTTGTTCAATTTTGTGTACCTCTGCTACATTTTGAGGCGAATTGTGTATAATTTCGTTACAGAATGGAGTGTGAATCTTCCCTATATAAAGCCTCTCCTAAATAATCACAGATGGATCAATCCCTAACTCAAGAACGTCCCCTAACCGCCGTTTTCCGACGTTTAGGTAGTGAAACCATGCCCCCTGTGGTTGAAACATTTGACCGCAGTAAAACAATTTTTTTCCCCGGGGATCCAGCTGAGCGAGTGTACTTTCTGCTGAAAGGGGCCGTGAAGTTATCCCGGGTTTATGAGGCGGGTGAAGAAATTACGGTGGCTTTGTTACGAGAAAATAGTGTGTTTGGTGTTTTATCCCTAGTTACAGGACAGCGTTCTGATCGCTTTTATCATGCTGTCGCCTTTACGCCGGTCGAGCTGCTATCTGCCCCAATCGAGCAGGTGGAACAAGCCCTGAAGACGAACCCTGACCTAGCATTACTCATGTTACAGGGATTGTCCTCCCGAATTTTACAAACGGAGATGATGATTGAAACCCTAGCCCACCGGGATATGGGATCACGGTTGGTTAGTTTTCTCCTGATCCTCTGCCGCGATTTCGGCATTCCGGCCTCTGACGGTATACGTATCGATTTGAAGTTGTCCCATCAGGCGATCGCCGAGGCCATTGGTTCCACGCGGGTAACCGTGACGCGATTATTAGGGGATTTGCGGGAAAGTGAAATGATTTCAATTACCAAGAAAAAGATTACTGTCCATAACCCTGTTGCCCTTAGTCAACAGTTTACCTAAACAGACCTTATGACCAGTGCCTATATTCTGGTTTTATCTGTCCTTGTGTTGGGCGGAATCATTGCTGCGCTGGGCGATCATCTCGGTAGCAAGGTGGGTAAGGCCCGTCTTAGGCTATTTAAACTGCGTCCCCGCCAAACAGCGATTGTTTTAACAGTGATTACCGGGACGCTGATTTCGGCGACCACCCTGGGAATTCTGTTTACGTTCAGTAAGTCTTTACGAGAAGGTGTCTTTGAGTTAGATGACATCTTGACGCAACTCCGCTCTGCCAGGGCGGAATTAGAGCAAGCGAGTAATGCCAAGACGGAAATCGAGGCAGAATTGGCGGCGGTACGTAAAACCCAGCAACAGGTACAGCTTCGGAGTAAAGAAATTGATCGCAATTATGCCCAAGCGCTCCAACAATTGCAGCAAGTTAGCCAGCAATCGCAGAAGTTACGTCAGGAAGTCAGTACACTGTCTTCGGAAAGACAAGACTTGCGGGATCAGAAGGAACAGCTAGCCAGGGAAGCGGCCAACTTACAAAGTCAAGTTCAACGCCGCGATCAAGAACTGTCTAAACGACAACAACGCATTGCCGAGCAAGAAACGATTTTATCCCGACAACAACAACGGGTGGAGTCTTTAGAACAAGAATCTGCCAATCTGGATCGTCAACGCCAACAATTACAAGCGGACATTAACCAACGGGATCAAAAAATTGATGAGCTTGATCAGGTGATCGCCGCTAAAGATGAAAATATCCAAGCGAGAGAGCAACAACTACAGGACCTAGAAACCCAACTCAACTTTCTACAGCGGGAAGTGGAAGAACTTGAGCGATATTACCAGGACTACCAAGAACTACGGGGGCAGCAAATTGCTATCCTACGGGGGCAATTACTGGCCTTTGGGGCCCTACGAATTGTCAGTACAGAATCCATCAACCCCGCCATTGATCAACTTTTGCGTCAAGCGAATCGTAGTGCTTGGCAATTGGTCAAAACGTCTAATATGCCCGAATCAAACGAGGCGATTGTTAAAGTAACCAAATCCCAAGTTGAACGGATCAAAGATCAACTTAGCTCGGGTCAAGACTATGTGATTCGTATCCTGTCGGCGGGCAATTATGTTAAAGAAGAACGGGAAATTCGCGTCTTTTTCGATGTGGTACTCAATCGCCAAGTGTTTCAAGAAGGAGAGGTGATAGGGACGATTTCCTTAGAATCCTCTGACTTTAGCGAAGTCGATATTCAAAAACGCATTGATTATTTACTGGCCGCTGCCCAATTCCGGGCTCGTCGGGAAGGCATTTTGGGCCCCATCCAAGTTGAAGATGGTCGCATTAAAACCCTGATTGATTTTATTGAACAAGTACGCAAGGCTGAAACTCAACCCACCGAAGTAAGGGCGATCGCCGCCGCTGATACCACTGTCATTGGCCCTCTTAAAATTCGCATTGTGGCCCTCAAAGACAATGAAATTTTGTTTGAAAATTAACGGGGGAAATCCCAACACCACGGTGTTGTTCACTCTAAGGAGACCTTCAAAGCATGCTGTAAGGTGCGTTAAGCAACAAACCTGCTTGGGGAGATTCACCCTGGTTGATGGGAACTAAGTGTCAAGACTGCGTGGATCAAGGGCATCTCGCAAACCATCCCCCAATAGGTTAAAAGCCAACACAGTCAGAATAATCAGCAAGGCTGGGGGCCAAACCAGCCAAGGTTGCAGTACTAAAATCGAGGCATTGGTGGCAATGGAGAGTAAATTGCCCCAACTGGGATCAGGTTGCTGGATACCTAGACCAATCAAACTCAATACTGATTCTGCCACAATGAATCCTGGGACGGCCAAGGTTGCTGAAATAATGATGTAACTAGCGGTTTGGGGCAAAATATGGCGCACAATAATCCGTCCGGAACCAGCTCCCAAGGCTTTGGCGGCTTGGACATATTCCTGTTCTTTAAGGGAAAGGACTTGACCCCGAATAACCCGTGCCAGCCCCGACCAACTGATAAAAGACGTTATCACTACAATGAGGAAAAACCGTTGGGCACTACTCAAACCAGGGGGTAACACAGCGGCTAAGGCCACCAATAAGTAGATACCAGGGATGGTCATGAGGACTTCCACCAAGCGCATCAATAGGGCATCAATCCACCCCCCAAAATAGCCTGCTATCCCCCCTACTGCCATCCCCAAGGGGAAGGAAATAATAATTCCCACTAACCCAATAAAGAGACTAATGCGCCCGCCGAACACCAGGCGACTAAATTGATCCCGTCCCTGTTCATCGGTGCCTAAAAGATTAATCTTGGCAGGGCCCACTGTGCCAAATAAATGGCGATCGCCTTCAATACCAGAAAAAATTTCCACCCTTGTAAAGGAGGGCGGCAGGGGCAAGGCAATTTGGCCAAACCGGTAGGCATCACCTTTAACAAACAAACGGACAGGAGAAGGTTGGCTAAAATCTACCTCCAGGGGGCGGTCGCCGGTTGCCAGGTTGGTGGGAAGTTGGCGGGTGGGATAAACCGTTGGACCTTGAAAATTACCCGCTGGAGAACGCCAATAAATATGGGTCGGGGGCAACAGTGAGCCATCGACTTGGGATCCATAAGGATTATAAGGGGCAATAAAATCTGCCCCGATGACGGCTAAATAGAAAAAAAGTAACAGGCTGGCCCCCCACCGAGCCAACCCATTTCGCCGTAGTTTTTGCCACCAATCCATACTAAGCCTGACCGATGAATGTTGAAAGCGCAAAATTGCTTATTTTCAGCTTAGTTGATGTTGACAACGCTTTGCCCTACCCAGCAATCACCAGGTACTTGACCAAGAAAAATGGGATACAAGCCTCGCCCTTTAGGGCGACTTTTATTAAAATTGCACTAGGGTTAATAGCTCTTCTCCCTCTGGACTCAAGACACGTTGAAACAGCTACGGTGCGAGTAGGCGCAGAGAACGCTAGAGAGGCAATGGTCTAAAGTCCAACCTTGAAGGCAAAAAGCAAAATTCGATAGTTTTGTTTGGTTAGTCGCCGGAGGGCATTCGGAGACTTTAAACGGACGTGGAGAGATGGTAAGACTACTTCGGTAGCACGACTCGGTGAAACGTCAACCCCATTCAGCGACCGATTCCTATTTTCAGGTTGAGGCGTGGTGAGGAATCCTCGTCCTTTAGGGCGACGGAGGATGTCAATTGTCAGCGGTTGGCGGCGGTGTGCCTGATTTGCTGATTCTGACGCCTGATCGCCGTTTAATCCTGATTGAGATTAAGAACCCTGACGGCGGTAGGCTGACGCCAAAACAACGGGAATTGA
>JBEAQB010000165.1:0-11846 GCA_041164125.1 Cyanobacteriota bacterium | reverse complement strand
TTTCCCCATAACTGGGGATCATCATCTAAAAAACCCACAACTTTAAGTTTCTGATCGGCTCTCAGTGCTTGGTATAGTTCAAACCCTGTCTGGCCGGCTCCATAAATCAAGACAGGTTGCTGCGGACGACCATGAAAGTGGTTCGGATTGTTCTGTTGGAAACTTATGTTAAGCCGATAGATAAATCCCCGGGCAAACGTGCGTAGAGCAACAACTAAAGTCAGGGTAAAAAAAGCATCTAAAATTAAAATCGTCCTGGGGACGGGGGCGATCGCCGTCAAAACCAACAAAGTCACAATGATGACTTCTGCCAATAAAACTGACTTAAAGGTTGAATTGAGGAGTGAGGCTTGAGAAAAGCGCACAATACTGCGATACATTCCCAGCCCATAAAAAACAGCAAGCTTGACTGGCACCGAAAAATAGAGGACGACAAGCCATAGAGAGGTATCAGTCAATGAAGAGGAAGGCTCGCCAAAATAAAGGCTAAACGCCAAATAAATGGAGACAACAAAAACTGCCAGATCTGAGATCAAGAGAATAACTTGTTTCTGGCGCCTAGAGCTTTTATTAATTGTGCTAATAAAAAACTCTTTTAACCGTAACATAGACATTTTTCCATTTGATTGTTTTAGGCTAATCATTAGTCAGATGTCAAAACAAAGAATTTGAACGAAAGTCATTTCTAAGTAAATATTTAAAATTTGCAAACAAATACGTAAGTAATTATTTATTTATAGTACAAAATTTGATTGCCTATTAAACAATGCTTTGCCCCATCGCCACAGGGGCGTAAGTATGTGCCTAGACAAAAGTAAATGAAACTTAAAGCACAAAAGCAGGTTGGCAAGGCGCGAATTTAGAGGCTATCATCTGAGTACGGTAACGGTATCAATAACGATAGCATGCTAATCATTTTCGGTCAAAGAAAATTACAAATTTTAAAATCTTAAGTACAAAAAAACAATATAAATTTTGCTGGCGTTTGGAAAGGAGTAGAAGGCCTGCGCAATCGCGGCAAAGGCCTGCGCCCTTGACCAACTGCTGCTTTGATCCCCTCAACATGCTGGAAGCCTGCTATCGCACTCTGCTGGACATACAGGTTCAAATTAAAGCCCTGACCCACTATGGTGCCCTGCACGACTAGCCCAGCTATTTCGGGTATTTGTATTGCGGGTTTGGTATGAGTTCACGATTCTTCAGCAGAGCAGTATGCCCTTGTGGCAAGCAGCTTAGCCACTTCTCTGTCCCTTAGACGATGGGTGATCGCCGTCTGAGTTGTAAGCCCGCGGCTAAAAAGCAGATAATTCTCTGACAATTCCCCTTGCAACTTTTTCCCCTAGCCTCGACAATGTAACCAAATAAACGGGTATATCTACCTAATATTTTCTGATTATTTTCCTTCTTATCCACCAGTGATCGCCATTTACCCAGGCAGCTTCGACCCGATTACCCTTGGCCATTTAGATATTATTGAACGGGGAAGCCACTTATTTGAACAAATTATCGTGGCAGTTCTCTGCAATCCCAGTAAAGAGCCCATGTTTTCTGTGGGCAAGCGGCTGGCCCAGATTGAGGCCTGCACTCAGCACCTTGATAATGTCAGAGTAGACAGCTTTGTAGGACTCACCGTAGACTATGCCAAGCAGCAACAGGCAACTGTTTTGTTGCGGGGGCTGCGAGTCCTATCCGATTTCGAAAAGGAACTACAAATGGCTCATACCAACCAAACCCTATGGGAAGGCATTGAAACTGTTTTTTTAGCGACGGCAAAGGAATATAGCTTTTTAAGTAGTAGTATTGTCAAAGAAATTGCCAAATTTGGCGGCTCAGTGAATCATCTTGTGCCGGCGCCCATCTTGAGCGACATTTGCTCATACTATCGGTAATTTGTTGGATACGTTAATTTTCTCTAATTCTCGTAATTTGCCTGCATAACACCATGACCCGTCAAGAGAGTGCCAATCCCGGAATGACCGACAATAACACCATTGTGCCGCAGAAAGCGGTTGACTTTGATATTCAACAACAATTGGCAGAGCTACAAGAGCTTCTCTATGACAGTTTCCATATTCCTTTAACTGCCTGGAGTGTGGTAGATGAGGAAAAAATCCTCGATCAAATTGACGTTATTGCTGAGTTTATTCCCGGAGCAGTACAACGGGCGATCGCCATTCTCGAGCAAGAAGCGCTGATTATTCAGAACGCGGAACTTGAGGCCCAACGGATTCGCGAACTTGCCCAACAAGAAGCACTGCGAATCCAAGATGAATCAGGCATTATCCAACGGGTCCAACAGGAAGCGGAACAATATCGCCTGCAAGTACAGCAGGAGTGCGATAGCTTACAGCGGCAAGTACAACAGGAATGTGACACCCTACAGCGGCAAGTACAGCAGGAGTGTGACACCCTGCAGCGGCAAACCCTGAGTGAACTAGAGCAGATTAAGCAAGTCACTCACCAAGAGTTACAGCAATTCCGCCAACAAACCAACCGAGAATGCAGTGAAATTCAGCGAGACGCGGACCAGTATGCAGACACGGTGCTGGGTCGTCTAGAGGGCAATTTAGCCGAAATGATGCGAATTGTGAGTCAAAGTCGACAGATCTTGTATGACAATTCCCCTCAACATAATCCTGCGATTACCCACCAGACGCCCAAAGCTGTTCCCCCAGCTTCCCCTCCAGTGGGTAAGCCCCGCCCAGATCGTCCACGACGTCGGTCTCGCTAGGGGGATCAATGGCGAAAGACCCCGACCTGAATCCGTTTTACCAGGGATTACAAGCCTGGCCCGCTGGCTTGGGATGGCAACCCAGTCCGTCTCAAATCGAGGGCTTTTGTCAGTTGTACGCCGGTATTCTGAGGGGCAATCAGCGCTTAAATTTAACCCGTATTACCGCTCCCATTGAGTTTCTAGAAAAACACCTTTGGGACTCCCTGGCGGGGATTTTACTGAGCCCATCTTGCCTGAGCCTGCCGAAGGCGACAGTGATAGATATTGGCACGGGGGGAGGGTTTCCCGGGATCCCGATCGCCATGAATTGGCCCGATTGGCGGGTGACTTTGCTAGATTCTACCCGGAAAAAAATCCTGTTTTTAGAAGAATTGGGGGACCATTTAGGACTGGCAAACCTCGACTATGTAGTGGCCCGGGCCGAAGCACTGGGACATCAGTCTCAGCAACGAGAACACTATGACATTGCCACGCTCCGAGCCGTGGGCGATGTGACAGTTTGTGCAGAATATGGGTTACCCCTGTTAAAAGTCGGGGGCACCTTGATCCTATACCGGGGGCAATGGTCGCCAGAGGAGCAGGAGCGCCTGGCCGCCGCGAGTCAACACTTGGGGGGTAAATTACTGGCTACAATTCCGACGAAAACCCCTTGGACTGGAGCCGATCGCCATTTTGTCTATGTCACCAAAACAACCCTCACGCCCCCTGAATTTCCCCGGGCCATTGGCATTCCTCGTCAACACCCCCTCACTCCGCCAGATTTAGGGAAAAAGTGAACGTTTTGCTCTGGGTTGTGTAACGAAAGAAGACGATTATCATTAATTTCTAACCAGATCTTAATTTTGATTGCACAGTATAGACAAAAGACACACGATGGAGCGTAGCCCCATGGCTTACATGACTGAGAATCCTTTGATTCAGGTGGAAGATGACCGTACCGGTCTGACGGTAGAAACGTTAAAAAGGGCGTTGGCGGATAATTTATTTTATGTACAGGGCAAATTTCCGGGCATTGCCACTAAACATGATTGTTACATGGCGTTGGCTTTCACCATCCGCGATCGCCTGCTACAAAGGTGGTTGAATACCTTTCAAACCTATCTGGCCTGTGATAATCGCGTGGTTTGTTACCTCTCAGCGGAATATTTGTTGGGGCCCCATTTAGGTAACAACTTGATTAATTTAGAACTCTACGAACCCGTTAAACAGGCTGCGGCAGAATCAGGGTTAAATTTAGATGAACTGATTGACCTAGAAGAAGAACCGGGATTGGGTAATGGGGGGTTGGGACGACTCGCGGCCTGTTTTATGGACTCCCTCGCTACGTTGGAAATTCCGGCGATCGGCTATGGAATTCGTTATGAATTCGGCATTTTTGATCAAGAAATCAAGGATGGTTGGCAAGTAGAAATTACCGACAAATGGCTACAACTGGGAAATCCCTGGGAAATTGCTCGCCCTGAATCGAGTGTTTTAATCAAACTAGGGGGGCATACGGAGGCCTACACGGATGATCAGGGGCATTACCATGTGCGCTGGGTGCCGGCATCCTTGGTGAAGGGAATTCCCTACGATACCCCAATTCTGGGGTACAAGGTGAGCACTGCCAATAATTTGCGGCTTTGGCGGGCTGAGGCAGCGGAATCCTTCGATTTCCAACGCTTTAACATGGGGGATTACTATGGAGCTGTGGAAAATAAGGTCTCCTCAGAAAACCTGACCAAAGTGCTTTATCCCAATGATGAGCAGGTCAAAGGCAAACAGCTGCGATTAGCTCAGCAATATTTCTTTGTGTCTTGTTCGTTGCAAGACATGATCCGCATCCACCTAGCGGATAATCCCACCCTGGATAATTTCCACGAACATTTTGCAGTTCAACTCAATGATACCCACCCGGCGATCGGGGTGGCGGAGTTAATGCGCCTGTTGGTGGATGACTATCACTTCGACTGGAATCGGGCCTGGCAAATTACCCATGCCACTTTCGGTTACACAAACCACACCCTCTTACCCGAAGCACTAGAAAAATGGTCGTTACCTCTTTTCCGGGAGTTATTGCCCCGTCACCTGGAAATTATTTATGAAATTAATCGGCGCTTTTTAGACCAAGTCCGCATTAAGTTTCCCTACGATGGTGACCACTTGTCGCGACTTTCAATTATCGATGAAGCGGGGGAAAAGTCCGTACGGATGGCACACTTGGCGACCATTGGTTCCCATGCCATCAATGGGGTGGCTGCCTTACACAGTGAACTGGTGAAAGAAACTATCCTCAAGGATTTTTATGAAATCTGGCCAGAAAAATTCAGCAATAAAACCAATGGTGTGACCCCCCGTCGTTGGATGGTACTGAGCAATCCCCGCATGAGTCAATTAATTAGTCGCCAGATTGGGGATGGCTGGATTAAAAATCTAGATGAACTCCGTCAATTAGAACCCCATGCGGCCGATAGCAACTTTCGCCAGCAATGGCAACTGATGAAGCGTGCTGTCAAGCAGGATCTTGCTAACTATATCCAAGACAAAAATGGACTGCTGGTGAACCCGAATTCTCTATTTGATGTCCAGGTGAAGCGGATTCATGAATATAAACGGCAGCATTTAAATATCCTGCATGTCATTCATCTTTATCTGCAACTTAAGGATAATCCCAGTCTAGACATCCCGCCCCGGACATTTATTTTTGGAGGCAAGGCCGCGCCCAGTTATTTTATTGCCAAACTCATTATCAAATTGGTGAATGCGGTTGGTGACGTGGTCAATAATGACCCGGCCATCGGCGATCGCCTTAAAGTCGTATTTCTCGCTGACTATAATGTCAAACTCGGACAACGGGTTTATCCTGCGGCAGATTTATCGGAGCAGATTTCCACAGCGGGGAAAGAGGCCTCTGGCACCGGCAACATGAAATTTTCCCTGAATGGGGCCTTAACCATTGGTACCCTCGACGGTGCAAACATTGAAATTCGTGAAGAAGTTGGTGCAGACAACTTTTTCTTGTTTGGATTAACCACCCCTGAAGTTGAACAAATCCTGGCCCAGGGCTATCAACCCCGGGATTACTACCAAAACAACCCCCAGCTTAAAGCCGTCATTGACCTGATCAATTCCGGCTTTTTCTCCCATGGGGACACGGCCCTATTCCGCCCCTTAATGAATTCTTTGCTCAATAATGATCCTTATTTACTGATGGCCGACTTTCAGTCCTACTGTGATTGTCAAGCCCAAGTGAGTCAGGCTTATCAAGAACAGGATAATTGGTCTCGAATGTCAATCCTGAATGTTGCCCGCATGGGGAAATTTTCCTCGGATCGGACGATTCGGGAATATGCCGAGGAGATTTGGTCCATCAATCCCGTCCCCATTGAGTTAGAAGACCTCTGTCCCAGTGGACAATGTTTGCTCATTAACCAGGGTAACGGTGCCCGTGCTTAGGGGAGGGTAGTCGCAGATTGCCCATATCCCGGCCGCCCGGGTTTCTAACCCCGCGCCCCCGTTGTTAACGACGGGGGCGCGCCACAGCAGCAGTCCTATGCCTAGGGGGTTGAAAATTGTCAGATTCCCCCTCCTATCGGCACCCCCCTTGTCAAGGGGGGCTAGGGGGTATCGAGCACAAAACCAATCTTCTATTTGATTACAATTAAGTACTTATGCCTAGGGGGTGGGAATGGTGACCTCAACCTTTGGTAGAGACGCATCAACCCTAACGACGACGTTCAGCCAATTTACGATAAACATCCCGCAACTCGACTCGATGATAGGCCAAGGCAACGAGGGTGTGGTAAAACAAGTCCGCCACTTCTCCGGCGATCGCCTCAGGATCGTCATCTTTGCAGGCCATGACCACTTCGGCACTTTCTTCACCAATTTTTTTGAGAATTTTGTTATCCCCACCGACCAATAATTGGCAGGTATAGGAGTCAGGGGTGGGGTGATCCCGGCGATCGGCAATGATGCGAGCCAGTTCTGTTAATAGGTCAGCGGGCGGAGCCAGCTTATCTCCGTAACTCTGGTGAAAACAACTACGTTCCCCGGTGTGGCAGGCAATATCCCCCACCTGATCAATGGTCAACAACAGCGCATCACTGTCGCAGTCATAACGAATGCCCAATAATTTCTGCAAGTGCCCCGAGGTTGCCCCTTTGTGCCACAGTTCCTGCCGCGACCGACTCCAATACCACACTTCACCGGTTTCTAAGGTTTTCATCAGTGCGTCCCGGTTCATCCAGGCCATCATCAACACCGTGCCATCGAGATAATCCTGGGCGATCGCCGGCACCAACCCTTGGTCATTGTAGCGAATTTGATCGAGGGGAATGGCGTGGGTTAAAGGGACAGCAGAGTGAGTCATGACGAGCGCGAAGGGTGATGTTTATAGATCTTATCGGGCGATCGCCCTCCCCACAAGATCACGACCCAGAAAGACGGTGAGGGTGGGTCGTGATTGCCTACAATAGAGATAGCACCCATGGTTGCCGCTGTACGCAAGAGGAGAAGAGTCATGATTGAGATGAGAGTCGCTGGTATTGCCCTAGATGCGGTCAGTCGCAGCCCCATCGTCTTGCTCAAAGATGGCTCGGAGCGGCGCGCTTTGCCAATTTATATTAGTCAGGATCAAGCCCGTTCGATCATTGGAGCGTTGGAAAACCAAACGCCGACCCGTCCCCTCACCCATGATTTAGTGGTCAATCTCTTGACGGCATGGGGGGTTGAATTAAAAAAAATTATTATTCATTCCCTGCAAGACAATACGTTTTATGCCGTCTTATGTTGTCAACAGGGGGAAGCAACCAGAGAAATTGATTGCCGCCCGAGCGATGCGATTTCGATCGCCTTGAGGATGGATACCCCCATTTGGGTGATGGAAGAGGTGATTGCCGATGCCTCGATTCCCGTCGATCAGGACGCCGACGAAGAAGAACGACAAGCCTTTCGTGATTTTCTCGACAATGTCAGCCCCGAAACATTAATTAAACAGGCCCGTTTTAGCTCCGATACCGAATCAGATAGTTAGGGGCATTCACCCGATGCAATATCGACGCTTTGGTCGGACGGAATTACGGTTATCGGTGTTTTCCCTGGGCACGATGCGGGGCTTAGCCGATCCCCCCACCTTCCGAGCGACGGTTGAAGCGGCATTAGCAGGGGGGATTAACCACATTGAAACGGCTCACGCCTATGGCAATAGTGAGCAATATTTAGGCGAAATCCTCAAACCCTATCCCCGGTCCGAGGTGTACCTCACCAGTAAACTTTGTCCCACCCCCGATCGCCAGGCCATCAGCCAGGGCTTAACCGACTCGCTGCAACGGTTGCAGGTGGATTATTTGGATAGTCTCGCGATCCACGGCATTAATACGCCAGACCATTGGCAATGGGTTCAAGCGGTGTGGCCAGTGCTAGAACAGGCTAGGGAACAGGGGGTGATTCGCCACCTAGGATTTTCCACCCATGCCACGTTACCGTTGGTCAGGGAGGTGATCACCTCTGGCCGGTTCGAGTTCGTTAATTTACACTACTATTGGCTTAATCAACACCTTGCGCCGGCGATCGCCTTGGCTGACGATCACGATATGGGGATTTTTATTATTTCCCCTGTAGATAAGGGAGGACAGCTACACACCCCACCGGATAAATTACGCGAGTTATGTCAACCGCTAACACCAGTGGGGATAAATTACCGATTTTTACTCAGTGATTCCCGCATTACCACTTTGAGTGTGGGGGCCGCCACCCCTGATGCGTTACAGGAACCATTACGCTATGGCGATCGCCTAGAACCGTTGAGTCAAACAGAAGAGGCTATTTTGCAGCGGTTAATTAACCAACAAACCATTACATTAGGGGCGCAACACTGTCACCAGTGTTATGCTTGCTTACCCTGTCCCGAAGCAATTCCCATTCCTGAAATCCTCAGACTCCGTAATTTGGCGATCGCCTATGATATGAGCGATTTTGGACAATACCGCTATGGCATGCTGGAAAATGCCGGTCACTGGTTCCCCGGTCAACGTGGCGATCGATGTACCGACTGCGGCGATTGTTTACCTCGCTGTCCTCATCAACTCGCCATTCCCGAATTGCTGCGAGATACCCATCAGCGTTTACGGGGTAAAAGCCGACGTCGCCTGTGGCAAAATTAGTCCGTTCCAAGCGAAATACCGACATCGCTATCGCGATTTGAGGCTGTTGCGCTAGTCTCCGCCGTCACCAGAAGACCGCCTGAGCCATGTTAAGATCCAAGGGAGAGTATGTTTTATCATTTGTCTTATTTCCTTGTTGACTCCAGCCTAGCTAATTTGGCAACATCCCACTGGTTCAACGCAAGCATGATGCAAATCGGTTTACTCTATCTAAGCAAAATAAACTATCTTCAAGAGGAACAAACGGTGGCAAAACGTCGCAATTTAAAGAAAGAAAAGGCTGAACGTAATCGCGCCTATGCTCGTCAATTTCGCTCTGCAAGCCGGACACAAAACAGACGCTACGGTGGGCGGCAACAGCAAAGTGGTAATTCTTCCGGCTCTAGTACCAACGGCGCTGCCAGCGATGTGTAAACACGTCTAGGGGGAAGAGGGTTTTTGGCTCCCCTCCCCTCTGGTTACGTAGACGGAGCGCCGTGGCAGCAAAGGATGGGGAGGTAACAGTCAGTCCGGCTGGGTCAGCCTCACCCTGAGGTTGATTGTCCCCAATCCCCCCCTACTTCTAGCCCTGCTGTGGTGGTTTGGGCCTCCACCATTAGGCCGTAGTAATGATGTCCCAGTCGAAGACGGAGAGTCCCCTGGGTCGTATCCCGGCAATTTAATTGCAAGCCCTGGGCCGTGGGAGTATGCACCCATGTCCCCGGTTGATCAGTGCTTCCCTGCAGTTCCACCCAAAAATTATTGTTAGTGGCCCACACATCCCACCGCCCCCATTGGCCGACTTGCCAACGTACCTCCCCAGTCCACGGGGCAAATTCGTAGAACTGACCTTGCCAGTGAACACCGACTAAGCCAACGGTTTCCCGGTGAGTTAAAACCAATCGTTCTCCAGCGGCGGCGGTAACGCTTAAACTCGGACAAGCCTCAAAATCATTGGCCTGTACCCAAAACCAACGGGCGGGGAAGGATGTGCCCCAATTTTTTTCAACGTATGCAATGGCATGGGTAAACTCAAATTGTTGCCCCTGCCATTCAATCCAACCCATCGCCCGACCCTTGGCCAATAAGACTTGCCAGCCGGGATCAAAGAGGGGCAGAAACGACAGCCAACCTGCGGTGGCTTGGAGCGGACGATGTTGACTCCCCCATAAAGACTGCGGCATCAGGTGAAACTGCCAACGACAGGGGCCATCAGGAAAGGTGAGTTGACCCTGGTGATGGTGGCGACGAATTTGATAGCCTTCGGGGATTTGCTGCCAAAATTGAGACGTTGTTAATGGTTGGGGAGACAGATAGGGACTACCTTGTCCCCAATGGCCGAGGGCAAATTCCCCAGGGGTTGCCCAAAACGCTTTCACGTTGGGCAAGGTACGGACTTTAAGCAACTCTGCTGGCCCCAAAATTTGGACGGCGCCCCCCCCAGAGGATAAAGTCTCGGGGGGATTTTCGATGGAGTACATAAAAGCGAAAGTCGTACCCGACTCTGGCAACAGTAGACGCACATACCAACCTTCGAAAAAAGGGGACTGACCGGTCCAATGGGAGCCGCAGTGGGGAGGATAGGTCATTGACATAGCCGGGTTTGCCAACATTCAGTGGCGATTGCCCAATCTTCCTCAGTGTGAATAATTAGGACTGTAACAGCGGAATCTGGGGTGGAAATAATCGCATTTTGCGGCGATCGAGCATTTTTTTCGGGATCGAGTTCAATGCCCAGGAAACTAAACCCGGCACAAACATCGGCTCGGACAATAGCAGCATTTTCCCCAACGCCAGCAGTAAACACTAAGGTATCGAGACCGGCGAGGGAGGCTAACATCTGCCCTAAACAGGCCCGAAAGCGGTGGATGTACATATCGTAAGCGAGTTGGGCTTGGGCATCACCTTCCCCTTTCGCTTGTAAAATGGCCCGTAAATCCGCCGATATTCCCGACACCCCCAATAAACCCGATTCCTGATTAAGGGTTTGATTGAGTTGTGCTGGGGTTAAACCGTGGCGTTGTTGTAAAAAGATTAAAATTGCTGGATCGATTGACCCACTGCGGGCCCCCATCATCAACCCCTCTAGGGGCGTAAACCCCATGGTGGTATCAATACTTTTACCGTTTTGGATAGCGGTGAGGGACGCACCATTCCCAATGTGGCAGGTAATTAATTTGAGTTCGGCTAAGGGTTTTGCCACCATATCAGCCGCTTTCTGGGCACAATATTTATGACTCGTGCCGTGGAAACCATAGCGATGAATGCCCCATGCTGTCCAGGCTTGGGGAAGGGGATATTGAGCGGCGGCCGGGGGAATGGTACGGTGAAAGGCGGTATCAAAGACCGCAATTTGCGGAATATCTCCCAATAATGTTTGGACGGCATCAATCCCCTCTAGATGGGCTGGATTATGGGCCGGCGCGAGGGGAATGAGATCGGCGATCGCCTGTTTAACCTCTGGGGTAATTAACGTCGCCGCCTGGTAATCTGTGCCGCCATGAACAACCCGATGCCCAACCATGTCAATATCTTGTAAGCTTGCTAACACTGGCGTTGGTCCTTGGATCAAGGTCGCTAACATTTTGGCGATCCCCTGTTGACGGTCATCTGTCTTTAAGGCAATGATCTGCTTTTGATGGTTAACCTTGACCGTGAGTTCGCCTTGCCCTGTCTGAACAGTCCAGTCAATCATGGCTTCCCATAAAGGATTGGGGGGGTGGGCAGGTAAATGATCCGGCAGCAAATCATAGAGACAGCTTTTTTGGCTACTGGATCCTGCGTTGAACACCAAAATTTTCATTGTGACTTTGCCTTACACTTAAGTTTTTTAGCACTTAACTGTGATTATCAAATCAACTATTTAAGATGCGGTAATCATCTTCCTCGGCTCAGCCATCATGTCTGACTCCGCTCTCTCAGGATATCTCAGAAGACCAGTCTTGCCATCAGTCACATCAACCCATGGAAAACGTAAACTCTCTAGGCGC
>JBEAQB010000164.1:0-5391 GCA_041164125.1 Cyanobacteriota bacterium | reverse complement strand
TAGCCGTCATTTTTGCGGTCATAGGCTCCCAATAATACGGGAATTTGGGTTTGCACAATCGCCTGATAAAAGCCACTGTGGTCCACAATAGTTTCCCATAAATAGGGCAATGAGCCCTCTGGCGTTAAGACCCCATCTACCCCTTGCTGGGCCAGTTGTTGATACCCTGTGGTATAGCCGGCGATCGCCTTTTTCCAGCCTTCACTATTAAACTTAATCTCGTTGGGAATATTGCCCTGAATAATCCCCAATTGAATCTCTTGATCAGGAGAATCGGCCAGGGGATTTTGATAAATGACGTAACCCCCTAGTTGCAAGCTGAGCCAAATCATTAGGGCAGTTAAACCGTAGCCTAATCCCCTGGGTTGGCGGCTTTGCCTGCCGTTCATTAACGCCAATGCCAATAAACCATTGATTAAGACAATTGCCCCGCTGAGCAGACTGGTGCCACTCAGTCTTAACCATTGCAGCAATGCTAACTGGCTGGGACTTTGGGTGTAGGCCAAAGGGCTCCACCACAGAATTGACCGCCCCCATAAGTACTCTAGCCCACACCAACTGGCAACGCCCCAGAGGAGTAGGAGACCGGTTTGAACCATCCGGGTGTCGACAGATACCCCAAACGCCTTAGCCGTGGTTATTTGCCACCACTCCATGCCCCACAGCCAGCAAAACACAAGCAGCACCCCCCACAGGGTAATGGCAACCCAACACAATAAGGCGATCGCCAAGCTGGCTACCCAGGGAACCCCCAACCAGGTCATGGGATGTACCCCTGTGATCCAGAAAAGGGCACAACCATAAAAACCACCGCCCCAGGTGATCGCCGTTATCGTCTGGGTGCCTAGGCGAGATTTGAGCGGCCTGGACAACAAATGCTGTCCTAACACCGTCCACCAAAGCGGAATTTGCGCAAACCAGGCTAACCCTGTCCAGCCGAGGGGAGCTGTCGCTAATCCCATCGCAACGCCGCCAATGATCAACATCAAGCAAGAATAATTGGCAACCAACGGGACAACGGATTGACGTAGGCGGGAAATTTTCACCAACACGTTGTTCGGATCTCAATTGTCAATTTAAGCTTAAAAATTGATCGAGGGCGTTGATCATCTTGGGGGGCCAACGACGAATCTCTCTGACCCAGGTAAGGTTTTGGTACCGTCCATCCACACCAACTGCCGCGACCCAATTACTCTCCGCTTCTCCCTGTTGCCCCTCGGCCCAGAGTACCGCCGTTAACGCTGCGCGCATATCCGCAAACATTGGATATTTGCGCACCAATTTTTTCATGGCAGTCATAGCCTGTTGGGTTTCCCCCAGTTCATACAGGGCCAGGGCCGTATTAGCTTGGGCAAAGGCAAAGTCTGGGGCGATCGTTGTGGCTTGTTGAAAGTCGGCCAGGGCCGCTGGCCAGTCCCCAAGGCCCCCCTCCGCATTACCACGATTGTTGTAGGCAAACGCATCCTGGGGATCAATCTTTAAAACTTGGTTGTAATCGGTGATCGCCGCCTGGAAATTCCCTTGCGCTTCTAAGGCTGTGCCGCGATTGAGGTAAGGATCGGCTTGATCCGGTGCCAGTTCAATGGCCTGGTTAAAATCGGCGATCGCCGCATCCAGCTTATTTTGGCTGACCCGGGCATTACCGCGATTACTCCAGACCGCTGGATTTTGGGGGAAATCGTTAATCAGTTCTGTCCAATAGTGCTCTGCCGTTGCAAAATCCCCTGCCTCTGTTGCCGCGAAAGCTTGATTGGCTAACGCTTCCCCCGCTTGTAACTGTTGTTCCGTGAGGGGCAGGCTCGGATTCGGTGCCACCGCCCAGGCTTCACTATGCAATAGCCAACACAGACCCATGATTAGGACTGCGGCCAGGACTCGAGAAAAAACCAATGAACAGTAGGAAAACATAGCCATCGTTGCCAATGCAGAGAGTATTATTGCCCGCATTATTACTAATTTTGGGTCATGTTTGCCAGATAGTCTGCATAGCCAACCTGGTCTAGTTGTTGTTGCTTTTGTAAAACCATGGTTGCCAAGCCTTGGCGATAGGCCTGGACTTTGGCCATCAACTCAGGATCATGGCTCGCTAATATCTGGACAGCCAGCAGGCCGGCATTTTTCGCATTCCCGATCGCCACGGTCGCCACGGGAATTCCCCCGGGCATTTGCACGATGGAATAAAGGGAATCAAGTCCTTGCAAGGTGCGCGTTTGCACCGGCACTCCAATCACCGGCAATGGGGTCAAGGCAGCAACCATCCCTGGCAAATGGGCAGCCCCCCCGGCTCCGGCAATAATCACCTTTAACCCCCGTTCATGGGCGTTCTTAGCATAGTCCACCATCCGCTCTGGGGTTCGATGGGCAGAAATAATTGCCACTTCGGCAGGAATCGCGAATTCTTCACAAATGGCGATCGCCGCTTGCATCGTGGGTAAATCGGAGTCACTACCCATAATGATGCCAATCAGGGGGGGGGAGAGGTGCATATCAATCACGATTGACCCGTAATGGAGACGTCTCAGCAATGTTTATTTTGACTTCAATCCTAATTTCTGGGGGGTACCTTCCACAAGGGAATAGCGCTTTTCGCGATCCGTCTCGAGACTATTCTCAATGAAATCCACCCAAATAAGCTCAAAATCCCATAATGAGCATTGCTGGGGAAGTCTAGGGCTGCGACACAGTGGCTATCCCCTACGTTCCCATCTCACTCCCTGATTGTTTGCCAATACTGCATCGCCGCATAGCTGAGGGTCACGACCCCTGCCATAATGGCCGCCTCATCTGCTTCAAAACGGGGATGGTGTAAGGGATGATTGGGGTGGTCGCTTAAACCAATCCCCAGGCGAAACATTGCCCCCGGTGCATGTTCCAAATACAGTGCAAAATCCTCTGCTCCCAAGGAGGGCTCGCCGATTAATGTCACGGCGTCATCTCCCAACGCTTCCCGGGCACAACTTTCTAACAATTTATTCAACTGAGGATCGTTCTGGACGGATGGAACCCCTCGCCGATAATTGACTTCGTACTTAGCACCATAGGTTTGACAGACGCTAGACACAATACCCTCGATCCACTGTGGCAAATGAGCATAGGTTTCAGGGTGGAGAGATCGCACGGTGCCAGCCATCCTCACCTGATCGGCGATCACATTGGGGGCCCGCCCCCCGCTAATTTGTCCCAATGACAACACCATCGGACGTAATGGATTTTGAGTTCGACTGATGGCCTGTTGTAATGCCGTAATCACCTGGGCCGCAATCCAAATAGCATCAATCGCTTCGTGGGGTCTAGCGCCATGCCCCGATTCCCCCTGAATAAAAATCTCTAAATCATCGGCGGCCGCCGTTAATGCCCCATAGCGAATGCCCACCTGTTTCGCCAGAATGGCAGGAAAAACATGAACCCCTAGAATGTGATCAACATCCCGCATCGCCCCATCTTGAATCATCCAACTGGCCCCCTGGGCAATCTCCTCGGCCGGTTGAAACAAAAACCGCACATTGCCCGGCAGGCGATCGCCCAACTGGGCTAAAATCATCGCGGTGCCCAGACCCAATGTGGTATGAATATCGTGACCACAGGCATGCATCACCCCTGGATGCCGTGAGGCAAAAGACAAGGGGGTCAACTCCTGGATGGGGAGAGCATCCATATCGGTGCGGATAGCCAGCAAGCGTGGATCCTGCCCTGTACCGGTTAAATGGCCGACGACCCCTGTTTTACCGATCGCCTCTTCCACATGTAGGCCAGAGGAAGACAAAACCCCGGCGACGTAGGCCGCCGTCTGGTATTCTTGCCCGCTTAACTCAGGATGGGCATGGAGATGGCGACGAATTTCAATCAGGCGGGGACAAAGGGTTTCCGCGAGTCGGTGAATTTCGGCAAGCATGAAGAGGGGGATCGTCGACGACGATAAAATAAAGTAACTGCATCCTAACCGATTCGTCGAAGGGATGAACAGTGAACTGGCAAATAATTTTCACTCTGATGGGGAGCGTCACCTTCCCGGCGTTCAACAAAAAATGACTTTTAGACCCCGTAAACGCTTTGGCCAACATTGGCTTAATCACCCGCCCACCCTCCAGGCAATTATCCAGGCGGCCAACATTAGTCCGGTAGACCGATTGCTAGAAATTGGTCCTGGCATGGGGGTATTAACCCGGGAGTTATTAACACGAGATAACCCCCTAGTGGCAGTGGAACTTGATCGAGATCTCTGTATTAAGCTCAAAAATAAACTGACGCCTACAGAAAATTTTTTATTGCTAGAAGGGGATATTCTAAAGTTGAATTTACCAGAATTATTAACGCCTTATCCTCAATTTCGGCCAATTAATAAGGTTGTGGCGAATATTCCCTATAATATTACTGGTCCCATCTTAGCGTTATTGTTGGGGTCGATTAACCAACCCCGATCACCAAAATTTGATAATATTGTCTTATTGGTGCAAAAGGAGATTGCCGAACGCTTAACGGCACAACCCGGTAGCAAAGCCTATGGGGCGTTGTCCGTCAGAATGCAGTATTTAGCGCGTATTGATTGGATTGTGGAAGTATCCCGTCGAGCTTTTACGCCGCCGCCTCAAGTGGACTCTGCCGTGGTGCGCATTATTCCCCATGCCCTAAACCATCCTGGGTGCGATCCACGCATACTTCACCAACTGGTTCACCTGGGGTTTGCCAATCGCCGTAAAATGCTACGTAATAACCTTAAAGGCGTAGTAGCACCTGAACAATTAATGTCGTTTTTGGAACAATTATCTTTGCCTGCTACCGCCCGCGCTGAAGAAGTTAGCCTCGAACAGTGGTTGGCCCTCAGTAACTGTCTTGCCCCTTTGCTTTCTCCTTAAGCCATGCATTCCTATACGCTGCGAGCTCCGGCCAAAATTAACTTATTTCTTGAAATTCTCGGGAACCGCCCCGATGGATTCCATGAGTTGGTCATGATTTTGCAAAGTATTGCCCTGGCGGATGAGTTGACCGTGCGGGCTAATGGCAGGGAGAAAATTCGTTTAACCTGTTCTGATGCCACCTTACCCAATGACGCCAGTAATTTAGCCTATCGGGCAGCCCAGTTGATGGCGGAACAGTTTCCCGCGGCCTACGCTCAGTTTGGGGGAGTTGATATTGCCTTAACCAAGAACATTCCCATGGCCGCAGGTTTAGCCGGGGGATCCGCCGATGCCGCCGCGGTATTAGTCGGGCTCGATTTACTGTGGCAATTGGGATTAACCCGTCCAGAATTAGAAGACTTAGCTGCGCAATTAGGATCCGACATTCCCTTTTGTGTGGGAGGCGGAACGGCGATCGCCACAGGACGGGGGGAAAAGCTGGCACCTTTACCGACGGTAGACGGGTTATGGTTAGTGCTGGCGAAACATCGCTCCA
>JBEAQB010000163.1:0-7055 GCA_041164125.1 Cyanobacteriota bacterium | reverse complement strand
GGCAACGTCGACACCATCAGGCCCAGAGGATCATTCAATCGTTTCTTCAAGACTCGACTTGGATGGCACCGGTGTTAGTCGCTAAGTTGCCAGAGTTATTACCCCCCCAAACCGCCCTCTTTGTTGCCAATAGTTTACCGATCCGTTGGCTAGAATTTTTTTGGTCCGCTAATCAATATCACCATCACATTTTTGTCAATCGCGGCGCCAATGGTATTGATGGCACCCTGTCTACCGCAATGGGGATTGCCCACCGGAGTCAACACCCAACCGTGTTGTTAACGGGGGATCTGTCGTTATTGCACGATAGCAATGGTTTTTTAAACCAAGGCCAATTACAGGGATCGCTCACGATCATTCTGCTCAATAACAATGGCGGCGGTATTTTTGAGGGGTTACCGATCGCCGCCCATGACGATGTGTTTGAGCGGTATTTTGCCACCCCCCAAGCCGTCAATTTTGCCCAACTTTGTCGAACCTACGGCGTGTATCACCAGACAATTCCCGATTTATTCAGTTTCAAAACCGCCCTGGGGCAACCCGCCCCAACCCCCATCCAAGTCCTCGAATTAAACGGCGATCGGCGAGGAGAATGGCAGTGGTTAAGGTCTCTCCAAGCGCAGTTCGCACAGTTAACGGATTGATCATGTCCCCTTGCCTCCCTATATTGACATAGGAGGCAAGAGGCACAGTTCGTCACCGTTGCCGAACGCGGGGTTTAATCCAACAAGAGGGAGCGGGATGATTCCCCCCTGTAAACACTACCGTTGGGCGACCATCTCTTTGTCCTTGGCGAGAAATTTTTCTAAATCCTCGAGCATTTCCGCATCAACTTTGGTTTGCATGGGACAGAATTTGGGACCGCACATGGAGCAGAACTCAGCCGTTTTATAGATATCGGCCGGAAGGGTTTCGTCGTGGTATTCCTTGGCCCGTTCTGGATCAAGGGACAGTTCAAATTGACGATTCCAGTCGAAGTTATAGCGCGCTTTAGACAACTCATCATCCCGATCGCGGGCCCCCGGACGGTGGCGAGCAATGTCAGCGGCATGGGCAGCGATTTTATAGGCAATCAGCCCATTGCGTACGTCTTCGGCGTCCGGTAAGCCCAAATGCTCTTTGGGGGTGACATAGCAGAGCATTGCCGTGCCATGCCAACCGGCGATCGCCGCGCCGATAGCGGAAGTGATGTGGTCGTAACCAGGGGCAATATCGGTGACCAAGGGGCCAAGTACGTAGAAGGGTGCTTCGCTGCACTCTTCCATTTGCTTTTTGACATTAAATTCAATTTGGTCAATGGGAACATGGCCGGGCCCTTCTACCATCACTTGCACATCATGTTCCCAGGCCCGACGGGTTAACTGACCCAGGGTTTTCAATTCTGACAGTTGGGCTGCGTCAGAAGCATCGTGGGTACAGCCAGGACGCAGGGAATCCCCCAAACTAAACGAGACATCGTACTGCTTGAAGATTTCAATAATCTGGTCAAAGTGGGTGTATAGGGGATTTTGTTTGTGGTGATGCAACATCCACTTGGCAATAATGCCGCCGCCCCGGGAGACAATGCCAGTAATGCGGGATTTAACCAGGGGCAGGTATTCAATTAATAACCCTGCGTGGATGGTCATGTAGTCCACCCCTTGTTGGGCGTGTTTTTCGATGATGTGCAGGAAATCATCGGGGGTAAGGTTTTCGATACTGCCGTGGACGCTTTCTAGGGCTTGGTAAATGGGAACTGTGCCAATGGGAACTGGAGACGCATTGATAATGGCGGTACGGATGACATCGAGGTCGCCCCCGCCAGTGGATAAATCCATCACTGTGTCGGCGCCATATTTCACTGCCAATTTGAGCTTGGCAACTTCTTCATCGATGTTGGAAGAGTTGGGGGACGCCCCAATGTTGGCATTCACTTTACATTTAGAGGCAATGCCGATCGCCATCGGCTCCAAGTTCGTGTGATTAATATTGGCGGGGATAATCATGCGACCCCGGGCCACTTCCTCCCGGATCAGGTCAACAGGCAGATTTTCCCGCTTAGCCACATAATCCATTTCCTCCGTAATCACCCCTTGACGGGCATAATGCATCTGGGAGACATTGGTGTGTCCCTGGCGCTTAGTAACCCAAGCAGTTCTCATAGGTTTTTCCTCAATGGTGAGCTTCCCTCCGCTGGTATTACCCAGTCTCAGGTTCTAAGGGTTTTTCTCAGCCTAGATCCCTAGACACCCCTAGCTATAGGGGAAATTTTAACATTATTTTTCTAGCTCTTCACTAGGACTGGCGATCACCATTGGGCATTTTCCACGCAGTGGAGAAAATTCTTCAACATTTTTTTACCCGTCGTGGTCAAAATGCTTTCAGGATGAAATTGCACACTCTGGACATGGGGATAGTGCCGATGTTGAAACGCCATGATCATGCCATCGTCTAGCCAAGCGGTGATCGCTAAACATGCCGGCAGACTATCCCGCTCGACGATCAAACTGTGGTAACGGGTTGCTTCAAAGGGGCTCTCTAAACCGGCAAAAATACCCTGTTGATCATGATAAATCAGGGAGGTTTTGCCGTGCATCAACACGGGCGCAGCAATCACTTTGCCGCCAAAGACCTGGCCAATACTTTGATGACCTAGGCATACGCCTAAAATGGGCGTTGAAGGGCTTAATTCCTGAATCAGTTCGAGGGAAACACCAGAGTCGTCTGGACGGCCAGGGCCGGGGGAAATCACAATCCCATCGGGTTGTAAGGCTTTGATCTGCTCTAGGGTAATTTGATCATTGCGATACACCTGAAGATCTTGAGCAACAGGGTGCTCTTGCCCCAATTCCCCTAAGTATTGAACAAGGTTATAGGTGAAACTATCGTAATTGTCGATGACCAGAATCAACTGGAATGCTCCTTCGTGGTGGGCAATGAATAGGACTAGACCATTAAGGATAACAGCGCCGGTACCAATAAACAGCTACCGACAATGACAGCAGCGATCGCCGACAGTAATACTGCTCCGGCCGCGCAATCCTTAGCAATCTTGGCAAGCTCATGATAAGACTGTCCGACGGTGAGATCCACTACCGATTCTAGAGCGGTATTCAACAGTTCTAAAATCATCACCAAAGCAGATGTCAGCGCTAAAATCGCCAGGGCGATCGATCCCAGTTGTAAAACAATCCCCATGATTAAAACAAGGGAGCCCATCAGGGTATGGATGCGAAAATTGCGTTGGGTTAAAAACGCATAGCGGACGCCGGCCCAAGCGTAGCGAAAACTAGTGAGTAAATTGGGTGCTACTTGCCAGGCTTGCTTGCGGGCGGTGGGGACAGGGGAAACCAAGGTTAATTGTGGCGATGTGTTAAGTTCCTTGGCGTTAGTTTTTTGCCGGCCTCTATCGGGTAAAACGGTGGGGGAAGAGGACATAGGGTAAGCTGATTTCATAATCTACAATTTCGAGCAGTGTAGTCGACAGAAAGTTTTCCCAATGTAATCTGGGTCACACCTTAGATAAACTGGGGGGGATGTCGGCCAATCAGAGTTAATAACTGGGATTGTTGGGACAACATGGCGGTAAGGGTTGCCTCGTCAGGGTGATCCCACCCCAACAGGTGAAGGAGCCCATGGGTAAAAAGCCAAATAACCTCTAAAGAGAAATCATGACCCCGATCATGAGCCTGTTGAGCAGCCCGCTCTAGTGAAATAACAATATCCCCTAAATATAAGGGTTCAGGCTCATCCATCGTACCGCCTGTCACTGGCGATCGGGGGAGATCCACCTCTAACGTGGCAAATGCTAGGACATCAGTGGGAGAATCCTGATGGCGAAATTGGGCATTCAACCGTTGAATGTGAGTGTTATCCGTTAACAGCAGCGTTAATTCATATCCTGACGCTGCAGGGAGGGTTTCAGTGAGAGTTGCCAACCAACACTCCCCCCAGCTCGACCAAGG
This sequence comes from Cyanobacteriota bacterium, assembly GCA_041164125.1. GTDB lineage: Bacteria > Cyanobacteriota > Cyanobacteriia > Cyanobacteriales > Microcystaceae > Synechocystis. The sequence goes on along the minus strand of JBEAQB010000163.1, from coordinate 3,111 downwards.
TAATTGAATAATTTCCCTTACAGAGGGAGACGCCAGCAATATGTCCTCTAAATCAGTTTGTAGCGTCAGTTCTAACTGTGGCTGGGCTAGGAGGGAAGATTGCATGAAAACATCAACGCGTAAGGTAGGAAATACCGATCAACAAAGCCATCAGACCCGAAGCTGATAGAAAAAAATGGGTTAAAGATTTGCCTTTTTTGCGTACCATGTTCCGCATCGCCAATTTGATATAAGTTGGCTTGGGTTCACTAGCTTTATCCACTGTGGTATCAGAGGGAAGGGTGTCGGTCATCGTTGAATTAATAGATGTAATCAGTTATTGGTTGTTAAATTTAACACAACTTAATGCTCTATTAATTTAAGCATCTATTGATAAAAGCGCAAGCTAGGAATTACATTAAGGTAATAAGGTCGGCACCACCCTGGCCGACTCAGTCCCGCTTTGCTGACGCTAAAAAATTGGTATCAATTTCTACCAATATCCCTCACGAAATTGGGTATGGTCAAAGAGTTTTGACCGTCGGGAACACCGAGGGATTTCATGCGCATCGAGCAATTACAGGCGTTTTTAGCGGTCGCCAAAAGCGGTAATTTTGGTCAAGCCGCTCGGCAGTTTGGCATTACGCAATCTACCATTAGTCGTCAGATCCAATCCCTTGAAGTGGCAGTGGGCATGCCCCTATTCCATCGCACGGCCCAGGCAAAGCTCACGTTAGCGGGGGAAAAATTATTGCCTCGTGCCCATCGCATTTGCCAAGAATGGCAAGCTGCCAGCCAGGAAATTAGTGATTTGCACGCCGGTAAACATCCTGAGCTTTGTGTGGCAGCCATTCACTCGGTGTGCTCCCACTATCTGCCTCCCATATTGCAGCAATTTTGTCAGGATTACCCAGATGTGCAATTGCGGGTAACGGCCTTAGGTAGCGATCGCGCCCTCAAGGTCTTACAGGACGGGCTGGTGGATATTGCTGTCGTGATGAATAACCGGTATTTAACGAGTCGTTTAGACTTAACGGTGGAAGTGCTCTATGAAGAACCGATTGAAGTGTTAATGGCAGCGGATCACCCTCTGACCCGCTATCAAATCCTACCTTGGGAAAGTTTATTACCCTATCCTCAAGTCATTTTTAAAGAGGGCTATGGTATGCAACGGTTAGTCCAAGATTGGTTTGCCCAACAACAACAAGATTGCAAAGTTGTGATGGAGTTGAACACCCTGGACGCGTTTCGGGGGGTGGTGCGTCGGGGCAACATTATTGCTCTTTTACCCCAAACGGCGTTGATGGAAGCGCGCCAAGATCCTGGCCTGGCGGTGCGGGCGATCGCCCCATTGCCGACTGATTTTCATAGTAATGGTAAGGCTCCCATGCAGTTGTCCCGTCAGGTGGTCCTGGTTACCACAACGGATCGCCTGAGCATTCCCCCGATCGCCCATTTTTGTCAGCTCGTCAAAACGGTGCACTCAGAATCAGCGCTGATGTTGACCGATTAGTCGATGGTGATGGTTGTTGGTGTATCACTAGGATCTGTATTGGTTTTAACGCTGGATTTACGGTATTCCGTGTAGAGCCGATCACGCCACTCAAAGAATGGTGCATAGGCACTGTTGTCCGCCAAGCCAGGGATCCCTTTACCTTTCAAATCCTTAGCAATATCCAAATAGCCGTCCCCTGGGATTTTGATGACCATGCTCAGGGCTGCAACCGCTAAATCAGCCAAAGTAGGGCGATCGCCAATTAAATAAGGTTGGTGTTGCAGAATCAGGGTTAATGCTTCCAAATCCTGTTGGAGACCGCGCATCGCCTCCTTGACCGCATCCCCCCCAAAGCCAATGCCCGTCCCTAACAGATCCAACATCGCTGGGGGAACCGCACTCACCAAATTTTTAAATAACCCAGGGGTGGCTTGAGGAAGAAGAGAGGTCCGGAAACTAGGATTTTGATTTAAGGCACCCACCAAGGCGACTCGACCTTTCAGCCCAATGGATTCATCGGCCCATTCTTCCATTAGTAGACAGTGACCCCGCTGCACCGGATCATGAGGCAGTAAGGGATTTTCAGGAAACTTGCGGTCTAAATACAGGGCAATTTCCGTGGAATCAGCAATCACCGTATCACCATCTTTGAGCACTGGAACCTTAGTTTGTCCTGATAGTCGCAAGAGCTCAAGCTGTCCTACCCCTGGCACCACCTCAACTTTGCGATAGTCTAATCCTTTGAAATCGAGAATCAGACGGACTTTTTCGGAATATTGTGATAGTTCAAATTGATGAAGTTCTAACATTAGGTAACGTCCTGGGTAAATGGGCAAGATTTATTGACAGCAATCAAACCCGAATCTTGTTAGACTCTCTGGGGTTAGCCTCTTAACAAAAGTTAACATATCATAAACGAGCCGTCGCGACAGCCCCGGTATGATACAACACAGATCGATAGTCGTCGCTTAAGCCTACTCCTTGGTTTAATAAGCCTTGAATATCCATTGCGCTGGATGCGCTGGACTGTCACTTTTGTCCTCTCCACCAATCACTAAATTGCGCTCCTATGGCTCTAACCTTTCGCAAATACCACGGTCTTGGTAATGACTTTATTTTGATCGACAACCGTGGCGATCGCCAACCCTATTTAGACCCCGAGACCGCCCAACGCTGGTGTGATCGCCATTTTGGTGTTGGGGCCGATGGAGTAATATTTGCGTTACCGGGCCAGGCAGGCACAGACTACACCATGCGGATTTTCAACTCTGACGGGTCAGAGCCAGAAATGTGTGGCAACGGCATTCGTTGTTTAGCCCGGTTTCTCGCAGATCTGGAAGGAGTGACGCAAAAAACCTATACAATCCACACCCTGGCAGGGGTCATTACCCCCCAACTGTTAGCCGATGGGCAAGTGCGGGTGGATATGGGTGAACCCCAATTATTGGCAAAATCGATTCCCACAACCCTCATGCCCCCCACCGAAAAAGTCATTAACCAGCCACTATCCGTGGGGGAACAAATCTGGCCAGTGACCTGCGTTAGCATGGGAAATCCCCACTGTTTAACCTTTGTTGAAGATGTGGAGGCTATTCCCCTCTCGACCCTTGGTCCGCAATTTGAACACCATCCCCACT
>JBEAQB010000162.1:0-7186 GCA_041164125.1 Cyanobacteriota bacterium | reverse complement strand
ACTATCAATTAGCGGGGCACTATAGTCAAAGAAAACGTGGCAAAACTATTTTAATGTCGGGTTTATCGGGGTCTGGCAAAAGCACGTTGGCTCAACTGTTATCTTTACAGTTACCAGCGGTCTGGATTCGTTCTGATGCCGTTCGTAAACAGTTGGGGGGCGTTGATCTCAATCAAACTGGGAATCAGCGCTTATACACACCAGCCATGACTCAATGGGTTTATCAAACGTTATTTAATCTCGGTCAATTGGTTAGTGACGCAGGTTTCACCGTCATCTTAGATGCTAAATTTGACCGCCTTGACTGGCGATCGCCGTTTGTTAAATTAGCGACAGAGCAAGGCTTAAACCTCCACATTCTCCATTGCCAAGCCCCGCTGGACGTCCTCAAACAACGGTTAGCCAATCGTCACGAGGACATTTCTGACGCGACAGCGGCGTTATTACCGACTCAGCAAGCCACCTGGCAGGATTTTTCCGCCGCAGAAACCCCCTTTGTGATTGAAGTTGATACCCAAAAAGCGGCTTGGCAAACAGCGATCCTCGAGAAAGTGCTTGACCGTTAGTTAAATCGTTGTTTGTAACTGTTGCCCCAAATCATCGACGTCGTTAATGACTAACCCCGGAGACTTTATCCCCGACGATACACTTAGATCGTCAGAACTGAAATAAAGCCAGCGGTCATGGGGCGCCAACCATCCTAAGCGCTGAACATCACTGGTTAACCATAGTTGGGGATCGTGGGGGGGAATTTCAAGGGGAACAGTTTCCCTGGACTGCACTGCTGCCAAGGTTTCTAAGACGGTCTGGCTCCCTGACACCAAACCGCTGGAAGCGGTCCATACGGTCACCTGCAGTCCCGTCCGCAGGGCATAAAAATATATCGAGGCCGCCGCAATAACCGCGGCTTCAAACCGTTCCTCTGACCAGGAAAACCCACTATCCAGGCAAATAACGATCGCCTGCCCTCCGGTCACCCTTTCCAGTTCCCTGACCATAAATTGATCAAACCGGGCACTACTGCGCCAATGGATTAAGCGGGTCGGATCGCCAAACCGATAGGTTCGTAAGGTTTTTGTGACCCCTTCCGTGGCAGCTTGATAATGGTGATTACTCGGAAACTGGGTGCTATTTTCGTCCCCTACTGAGTCCACAAGCGGACAATGCGAAAGCTGTAACACCTGGGGATAGACGATCGCCTTAGCCGGTGCTGTCCGAGACCGACGACACCAAAATAAACCTAACGGTGTTCCTGTCCGTAATTCCAGCCGTTGCCAATGATAAATACCCCGTTGTTGCGTGGGATAAAGATAACGCCATTGATAATCTCCCTGGGGCAAAATTACCTCGATCGCCTTGCTCTGGGGCGGGCCTAGGGTGCTGGGCAAAATGTCCCAAACCTGGATGAGGGTTTTCGGATCTCGGTGGGGACTATGGAGGGTGAGGGTAATGATTAAATTTTCCCCCACACTCACCGGTTGAATTGGCGATCGGTTCAACGTCAGGTGGCGGAGCGATCGCCCCGGCAGAATCGCCGCGATGATTAATAGCGCCAAACTAACCCCACTTAAAACGTAAAGCCAACCGGCCATGGAGTTAGTGGCAGCGCCGAAAAAACAAACAGACAGGGTGAACAATAGCCCCCCAGCATAGGATGGGCTGATCCAATGACGTTCTAGCCAATCAGACCACTGTGACAGAGACTTCATGGTGGACTAACCCAGACAAATCAACAGGCTCTGAACCATTTCTGTTGCCTAATTGAACCGAGGTTTCCTTAAGCCTAATCAAAAAAGAAAAGGGTCACTAATTTACGTTGCTCCTCAGCCTCCTGGCAAGTCTGCATTAGTGTGTGACTTTCGTGGAAGGCAAAGCAGATCAATTGTTGACAGCGGTTAATAATTTCTCGGTTGCAAATCGCACTGGCCTCCCCGAGGGACAGGGTGTCATTTTCACTATTTTCCACAAGGTGAATGACCTGCTGCAACTGTTCGCGAGATTCTCGCGGTTGGCGATCTAAACTCTGGGGCAAAATCACCGTTAGGAGGTTGGGATCGGCACGCATTGCCCCTTTTATAACGGCGGAATTCGTTCCTGTTGCGCCGGACGTTACCAGGTGATTGCCAGCCAATACCAGGGCATAGCTCATCATTTCAATGAGTTGCTGATGAGTAATCGGTACATGGCGAGACCCTAACAAGGCAATACGTTTAGAACCCGTCTGCTGAATAGCGGCTAGTTCTTGCGCTAAGGTATCAAGGGTAGGAATATTAACAACTTGACTCAAAGAAGCTCTCTTCAAAGGCTTGTGGTGACCGCTGTAATTGTAACAAACCGATCGCCGTATGGCGATAATCTTTCTAAAGTTTCTTGGCATTTTTCGCAGTGAATCCTAATGGCTGGGTCATCCTATTGGCAGCGGGCACTTTCTTGGTTGAGGACTCGACATTATGGGCGCACGTCCATCGATAGTCGTTATGCGATCGCCGAAGCTTGCATTATTGGTTTCTTTTCTGCCCTAGCAGCCTTGGCGATCAAACAAGGGGTCAATTGGTTGGGATCGAGTCGGTTAAGTTTGGCGGATGCCTACGGGGCGCTCTGGATTTTGCCTTTATTTGGTTTGGTCCTGGGCAGTTTAGCGGGGGCATTAATCGAGCAATTCTCCAAACCCGCTGGGGGTGGTGGTATTCCCCAGGTCAAAGCAGCGTTGGCGCGGTTTCCCATTCCCCTCAATTGGCAAGTGGCAGTGGTGAAATTATTGGGTACTGTGTTGGTGCTGGGCAGTGGCATCCCCTTAGGGCGTCGAGCGCCCACTGTTCACATTGGCGCAGCCTTAGCGTCAGAATTAAGCCGTTTGTTACCCACTTCCCCAGAACATCGTCGTCAGATGATTGCGGCCGGGGCCGCCGCAGGATTGGCGGCTGGGTTTACCACACCGATCGCCGGGGTGTTGTTTGTGGTGGAAGAACTGATGCGGGATGTGTCGAGCCTGACCCTCGAAACGGCAATTGTGGCCTCCTTTGTGGGGGCAGTAACCTCGTTAGTGTTGCAATCCAATGATTTAAACCTGACCCATCCTCTGGGGAATAACCTGGTCATTGATTTTTCAGCGTCAGAAATCCCGTTTTTCCTCTTGCTGGGCATTTTGGCCGGGATTTTAGGGGTGGTTTTGAACCGTGGCATTCTATCCCTGCAACAGATGCAACGCCGGTGGAATATCTCCCTCGCCTTCAGGATTGGAGGGATTGGTCTCATTGCTGGAACGGCGATCGCCTTCATGCCACCTTTTTTCCGGGACAATGCCGGTCTGCGGGAATTTGTCATTTCCGGAGAACTGGGGTGGCAAAGTATTGTTTTAGCCTTGGTGGTTCATTTTTGTCTAACCATGATGGCCTACAGCACCAACGCCCCTGGCGGGTTATTTGCCCCGGCCCTCGTCATGGGATCGGCATTGGGGTATTTGGTGGGGGACTTTGGCAGCTATTGGCAGGCTCAGATTACCGAAACAACCTATGCCCTAGCGGGGATGGGGGCATTTTTCACTAGCGTTGTTAGGGTGCCAGTAACCGCCATTATCATTGTGTTCGAGCTAACGGGAAACTTTAACGTCGTTTTACCCTTGATGGTTGCCTGTGCCACCTCGTATCTAGTCGCTGAAAGCTTATTCCCTCGCTCTTTATATGATCATTTGCTAGAAACAAGGGGAATTTTCCTTCAAGAAGACCACCCTAATCGGGATTTCCTCTCAGACATCCGGGCCGCTCAGGTGATGAAAACTGATGTGGAAAGCCTCAATGATCATCTAACCTTGACGGAAGTATTGCCGATTATGTCCTCATCCCACCATCGGGGTTTTCCGGTGGTGGAAGGAGGGAAGCTAGTGGGAGTATTTACTCAAACTGACTTGGCCAATGCCGCCCAGGAATCTCCCCAGGTTCCATTGCGCCAGGTGATGACCCCCAATCCGATTACGGTGAATCCGGATGCGCCCCTGAGTGATGTGTTGTATTTACTCAATCGGTATCAACTTTCTCGGTTACCCGTAGTCCAGGGGGGACAAAAATTAGTGGGTATTATTACCCGGACTGATATTATCCGCGAAGAGGTCAGTCAATTAGGCAGTCAGTTGATCCATCCGCCCCATCCAGCCTATTCTGTCTATCAAACGCGATCGCCCTCCGTTGGGGAAGGTCGCATTTTACTGCCGGTAAACCATTCCGACAGTGCCCTCGCTCTATTTCAAATGGCTGCGGCGATCGCCAAGGAAAAAAATTACGAAATAGACTGTTTACAAATTATTCCCGTCCCCAAATCCCAGGCCCCCTCGGAGCAGCGGGTTGCCAGCCAGACAGAGCGTAAGTTTTTACAACGCTTGGAACGCCTTGCCCGTCACCAGGGGGTTTTGCTACATACAGAAATCAAATTGGCCCATAGCGTCACCGATACCATCCTAGATGCGGTGCAAAACCGTCATGCCGACTTATTGATGGTCGAATGGCAAGGCGAGATGCCCACGGGGAGTCAAATTTTCGGCAAAATCACTGACCAACTGATTGAGCGAGCGAGCTGTCCTGTTTTACTCATCAAGCCCGGCCACCATCCCCAGGCCTATCCCCAGTATCTTTCCCCTGCGGCCACATGGTTAATGCCTGTTGCTGGCGGCCCTAACATCGACCAAATGTTGGAATTTCTACCGGGCTTATTTTCTCTCTATCCCGAAAAAAACAATCCTGAACTGCTCATTGCCAAAGTCTATATGCCCCAGCGCCCGACCCCGTATGATCCCTATCAAGATCTCAAGACCATTACCCAACGCCTAGAAGGGCAACTCCAACGCCCTATTATTCCTATCCCTATTTGTTCCCCTTCCGTCGCCAATGCCCTGAGTGACCTCGCCCAAGTGCGAGAGTGTGCCGCCATTGTCCTAGGGGCAAGCCGTGAAGGGTTACTAAAAAATGTACTTCATGGCAATATCCCCACCCAAATCGCCGCCCAAGCCGATGCCACCGTGTTTGTTTTTCGCGGATCTTTAGACAACAAGGCATCGGAAAAATCACTTTAATTATGTCTTCATGACAATTAGTCTATAGTGATGCAGTCACTATCATTTTAATTAAAAAAAGCAACAATTGCTTGCGATTGCTGACTAGAATTTGTAGAGTAAATACATGGAGCTAAAGGGCTTCACTGGCAGATAAAAACAGCCAACGTTAAATCTAAAACCCTAGTTTATCAAGAGAGGTAAAATCAAGCTGTTTAATTCCATATCTGTCTTCTGTTCCGTCAACAACACCCAAACTGAAAACAGTCAAACCCTAGACTAGTGGCCATGGGAGATAGGCAATTTAGAGAATTGTAGCTCCGATCATGATCGACAAATGGTAGGTACCGGCGACTGAAGAGTAAGTTCTGGGTGTTGTTATATTTTGGATAATCTTGTTAATGACTTAATCATAATTGCGCAATTCATTAGTGATTTAAAGGGTAATCAGCCAACTCTGCCGTTGATGGAAATCGGCATGGGGGGCAGGGTGAGATAAGGCCCAATAACTTAGATTGCCGGCGTGGTCAGCAATAACCATCGTGACACCTAACTGGAGCGGCACGGGCTGGGGAAATAGGGGACAAAAATCAAGGTGACAAGTTAACCAATACTGATTGTCCTGTTTGATTAGCTGATCAATCTGCAAGGGAGATACTGACCAAGCCGTTTCGGGGGTCATGCCCCGACGGTAATCATCAAATCGATAACAATTCCAATCCTGACTAGGGGACAGGTTGAATTCCCAATAGTGACGAGAATTTTGGGGGGCAAGGAAACATTCAAAACAGGTGGCTTCCCAGAGTTGATCCCGCCGCTGGGGCGTCGGACTAAGGGGGGCAAAGGCGATCGCCCCTAGGTCACCCAGGAGTTCATACCGAAGGGATAATTGAGTGTCAGTAACGGTCACATGGACCAGAATCTCTAAGGGGGTTATCTGAGGGGTAAAGGGCAAAAGGGAATAGGTTTTCATCGTCAATGCCATAGGCGTTAAGTGTCTCATTGCATTCTGGCGACAAAAGTTGTCAGACGCTGTTTTAGCATTAACCAATCTTGCCGTTGAATTAAGGCGGCGGGAAAGAGTTGCCCTGATAGACCGACGGCGATCGCCCCGGCCTGAATCAGACGAGAGGCGTTATCTAGGGTGACGCCACCGGTGGGAATGAGGGGAATATGACCTAAAGGGCCGCGTAAGGCTTGCAGATAATTCACGCCCCCCAGGGTGTTGATCGGAAATACTTTCACTGCACTAGCGCCGCCGTGCCAGGCTTGCACAATTTCGGTCGGTGAGAACGCACCGGGGATAATCGGAATTTTGGCAGCGATTGCTTGCTGTATTAAGGGGAGATTGTAGTGGGGAGTAAAGCAAAATTGGCTACCCTGATCAATCGCCTGGTGTAAATCTGAGGATGTTAAGATTGTGCCAGCGCCGATCCAACCTTGAGGAAACTGTTGACGTAAGCGGGTGATCGCCTCTCCTGCTTGGGCACTATTCCAGGTAATTTCAATTAACCGTACTCCTGCCTCAATGGCTAATTGGGCCAGCCTTAAGCTGAGAGATAACGAATCAGTTCTGATCACGGCGATCACTCGTTGCTCACGCAAAAGACTGAGCCACGGTTGTCGCAGAGTGGCAACGGGATCAACACTAAGACGATTTTCGGACGAGACGGGCTGCAGCAATGGTTAACCCCTGACTAAACAAATGTTTTTTGAATGACTTTTGCCGATTATTGCTATGACACTGTCTCTATTTTCGCGCTTTCAGGGCTGTTTACTGATGACGTTTCTAATTCCTGGAGACGAAGGGGAAAGGCAAACAGGCGCAATCAAGACAAGGCTTGAGTTGTGGGCATTAATTTTTCATGCCCAGCCCTATCGGGGCGTCTTACCCGAGAGGCTCTGGGAACACGATACTCTTCAGTGGCAAACCCGAGAAGAGTTTTTCCAGTGGTTGATCGTTTTAGCCCTCTGGCACCACGAAAATCCTGCTGGCTTCAGCACCGATTTAAGGCGATCGGCAGCACTGTTTGCGCGTCAGTTTCCTGAACAACCGTTATCCACTGAAGAGCAAGGATGGCTTCACTTGTGGCAAAGATTATTGACCGTTATTTTGTCGGAGCGTTATACCGTCCCCCAATGGCT
>JBEAQB010000161.1:0-3281 GCA_041164125.1 Cyanobacteriota bacterium | reverse complement strand
GACCGCTTTCAATCACGGATCAATGCTAATCCGACAGCGCTTGCTGACTGCTTGTGGGTCACAACTCACCTAGACCCCGAGGTGGAAAAACTCCGGGTTTCAACCTAGATGAGGTTTAAGTCACTATTTCATCGAACAATCCTGACTGTTTCAATCTTACTGACTTGTTTTACTCTCCAGACCCTTTTACCATACTGGCTTTTGCCTCCTTTGCACAAGTATTAGCCATAATGAGAATTGCTGGGTAACTATTGAAGGGTTTGACAAGGGCAGCGACGTCATTGTAGGGGATAATCCCGATGTCAATCATCAGCCTTTTTTCAGTACTCTACTGTTTGTCAAACTCAGGTAGAATTACCAATGACGCCCAAAGATACCATCAGGGGCAAGCTTGGTGGTTTCCGACCCTAGAATGCACGATGCAAGGAAATACCCGACCCCAGGAGCGTCTTAAGTTTCTTCATCAAAATTTTGCCATGCTTGAACAGGATGTTGTCATTGTGGGAGGTGGTCTGGCGGGTTGCCGGGCTGCCCTAGAAATTAAACGTTTTGCCCCCGCTACTAACGTGGCGATCGTGGCGAAAACCCATCCAATTCGTTCCCATTCTGTGGCGGCCCAAGGGGGAATTGCTGCCTCCCTCAAAAATGTTGACGCGGCAGATTCCTGGGAAGCCCATGCCTTTGATACGGTTAAAGGATCAGATTATTTAGCCGACCAGGATGCAGTAGAAATTCTGACTAAGGAAGCCCCGGAAGTCATTATTGATTTGGAGCATTTAGGCGTCCTCTTTTCCCGCTTACCGGATGGCAAAATTGCTCAACGGGCTTTTGGCGGCCATTCCCACAATCGGACTTGTTACGCCGCCGACAAAACGGGCCATGCTATTTTGCATGAGTTGGTTAATAATCTGCGCCGCAACCAGGTGGAAATTTATGATGAATGGTACGCGATGAAGCTCATCTACGAAGAGGGAGAGGCAAAAGGGCTAGTCATGTATGAAATTGCCACGGGACGCATTGAGATTGTGCGGGCCAAGGCGGTGATGTTTGCAACAGGCGGTTACGGACGGGTTTACAATACCACCTCTAATGATTATGCCTCGACGGGGGATGGGCTGGCTATGTCGGCCCTGGCGGGTATTCCCCTGGAAGATATGGAGTTTGTGCAATTTCATCCCACGGGGTTGTATCCTGCCGGCGTCTTGATTTCCGAAGCGGTGCGAGGGGAAGGGGCCTATTTGATTAACAGCGAGGGGCGACGCTTCATGGCAGATTATGCCCCCAGTCGGATGGAGTTGGCCCCCCGGGATATCACCTCCCGGGGCATCACGTTGGAAATCCGTGCTGGGCGGGGCATTCATCCCGATGGCAGTGCTGGGGGTCCCCACGTTTACCTCGATTTGCGGCACATGGGGCGGGAAAAAATCATGAGCCGCATTCCCTTTTGTTGGGAAGAAGCTCACCGTTTGGTGGGGATTGATGCGGTGGAGGAACCCATGCCGGTGCGTCCCACCGTCCACTATTGTATGGGGGGTATCCCGGTGAATACCGCTGGGCGAGTTCGACGCAATGGCGAAACGTTAACGGAAGGCTTTTTTGCCGCAGGGGAATGTGCCTGTGTTTCCGTCCATGGGGGCAATCGATTAGGCAGTAATTCCCTGTTGGAATGCGTGGTCTATGGCCGGCGTACCGGGCGCAGCATTGCGGAATATGTTCAAGGGAGATCGCTCCCAGAGATTGATGAAATGGCCTATAAAACTGACGCCAAAAACCGCATTGATCAGCTATTGAACCAAAACGGGACGATGCGGATTAGTACCTTACGTCAAGCCTTTCAAGATTGTATGACCAGTCATTGCGGCGTTTTCCGGTCTGAATCCATCATGGCAGAGGGACTCGATCAAATCCAAGCCCTTAAGTCCCAATATCCCCAAATTTTCTTGGACGATAAACAGCCTCAATGGAATACTGAAGTGATTGAGGCCCTGGAATTACAAAATATTATGGCTGTGGGAGAATTAATTTTAACCTCGGCCCTCAACCGTCAAGAAAGTCGCGGTTCCCACGCCCGGGAGGATTTTCCCGATCGCCGGGATGATCAGTTTTTAGCCCATACGTTGGCGAGCTTTGACGGGGATCAGGTGAAGGTGAATTACATGCCAGTAGTGATTAACCGCTTTGAGCCAAAGGAGCGAAAATATTGATAAAAATGGTAAGCCGGACTTCGGCTTTGATGGCGATCGCCATTCAATACCAGCAAAATCATTGAAAAACCCTTATTCATAAACAGATTGACGGGAGCCAACCTTAATCACGAAGATTACCTGAGTTCGACATAAAACTCCACGGCATCAACTCTACGAACCGTCCGTAGCTCACCAGATGGGGAAAGGCACCCCGCCAATCCTCCAAGACCGTCTGTTGCTAGAACCCGTTAAAGGTCTGATACCCTGAGCCGTGAAATGCAATCACGATTGTCATCACTTCACTGGTACTCAAACGCGACCAATAGCCTTTTGAGTACCTATCCCACGGTAGTCGGTGAATATCTCGCTCGCAGTTTCTTTCAAAATCACGGTAGCAGTTATCCACATCGCAAAAAATTTGGGTCAGGTCGAGGCGCGCTAAACTAAAGCTAATAGACATGTCTGGGCGCTTAGATCTCAACACTTTCAGCATAATTCCCAGCCTCTTTTTTGACCAGTCTTCCTTGTCGAACTCAGGTGTAGGTTAAGTCCACTCATGGTCTGTGGATATCAGGTGGATAGTAAAGCTACAATCAAGCTTATAACTGATTATTGAGAACAATAGTATGCTTTCCGAACTCCGAAAAACAAATAAAAACCTCTACGAGACGGATTACAATCTTTGGGCTTTGGAAACTGCCACTAAGTTGAAAAGTCAAGATTTAGATGGTCTAGATTGGGATAATTTAATTGAGGAGGTGGAAGATTTGAGTCGGCGAGATAAGCGAAGAATGGAGAGCCTTTTGATGAAATTAATCGGATACCTCTTGATTTTACGCTATTGGCAAATAGAAAAAGAGAGAAATCGAGGACATTGGGAACGTGAGATTTTTAATTATCGTAAACAAATTAATCGTCTTTTGATGGATAGTCCTAGTCTTAATAATTATCTGGCTAGTGAGTTTAACGCTTGTTATATGGGTGGAAGAAAGATGGTCAGTAAGCATTCCCAACTTCCTCTAAGTACGTTTCCCGAGAAACCCATTGCAACCATTGAACAAGTTCTGGATGAGGATTGGTTGCCCTAGTAGATCA
>JBEAQB010000160.1:0-7097 GCA_041164125.1 Cyanobacteriota bacterium | reverse complement strand
AATAAAAATCTGGTGACTTTCCTTGTCGGCAAAGCGCACAATCTTATCTTCAATGGAGGGACAGTAACGGGGCCCCTTGGAGTCGATGAAGCCCCCATAAATGGGGGATAGGTGCAAATTGTCTTTAATGAGTTGATGGGTTTTAGCCGTGGTGCGGGTTAAATGACAATTCATCTGCACTTTTTCTACCCAGGCCTCTGGGTCAAAGCTAAACCAACGCACCTGATCATCGGGGGGTTGGGGTTCCAGGCGATCGTAATCGACCGATCGCCGATCTACCCGGGCCGGAGTTCCGGTTTTTAGACGTCCCGTTTCAAAGCCCAACGCATTCAAGGTGTCCGTTAGCCCTTCCGCTGCAAATTCTCCGGCCCGCCCCGCTGGCATCGATTTATCGCCAATCCAGATTCTTCCTCCCAGAAATGTGCCCGTGGTAATCACCACGGCACTCGCCCCAAAACAGGCACCAAAATAGGTCTGCACCCCGACAATTTCGTCATTTTCCCCCAAGACCAAGTCGGTGACCATGGCCTCCCGAATCGACAAATTGGCTTGATTTTCAACAATGGTTTTCATCACTGCCGCGTATTCCCGTTTATCGGTCTGAGCTCGCAACGCCCACACGGCTGGACCGCGAGAAATATTCAGCACCCGTTTTTGCAAGTAGGTGCGGTCCGCCATTTTGCCGATTTCTCCCCCCAGGGCATCTACTTCATGGGTTAACTGGGATTTTGCCGGTCCCCCCACCGCGGGATTACAGGGTTGCCAAGCAATCCGATCTAAATTCAGGGTGATCAAAAGGGTACGACAGCCCAGTCGTGCCGTTGCTAAGGCCGCTTCGCAGCCAGCATGGCCAGCACCAATCACAATGACGTCAAATTGGTCTTGAAAGTCTACAGGCGATCGCAGGGTCATACGCAGAGTTAAGCGATTGTGAGAAACGGAGGAATGATGTTATCTAGTTTAACCTCGTTCGCAGGTCATCTCCTGTCTCGCGCTCTGCTTCAGCATCAGCGATGACAGGATGTCAGGCTTGCCAACTCACCGTTAACCGACTGGGAAATTGGCGATCGCCGTTAAGGTGAACCCCCCGATCATTAGCCGCTAGATGGCGAACGATTTTGTAGACGGTTTCTACTTGATCGCCCGCTTGCGCTTTCACCGCCAGTTCCTCAATGGCGATCGCCCCTGCGGTAGACTGGAGCACGGCTAATACGGATTTTTGTAAGGCCAGAATCGAAGCGGCCGCCTTTTTCCCCGCTTCCACTCCCGGTTGATGGTAAGCATTGATATTAACCAAAGAGGCATAAAAACTCACCGCCCGCTCATAGAGGGCAATTAACGCCCCTACGGTGGTGGGATTGACTTGGGGAATGGTTAAGGTGATAGAATCCCGCTGATTTTCAAACAGGGCCTGACGGCTGCCTTGTAAAAAGCCGGAGAGGTAATCGCCTGTGGTAATGCCTGGTTCTAATTCCAAAGAAGGACCGGGGCGATCGATAAGTACTTCGATAAAGGTGGCAAAAAAGTTGGGGACGCCCTCCCGCAACTGTTGGACGTAGGCATGTTGATCCGTGGATCCCTTATTGCCATAAACCGCAATCCCTTGATGCACGACATTCCCCTCCAAATCAAGTTCCTTACCTAAGGATTCCATCACCAACTGCTGTAAATAACGACTAAATAGCAACAGACTATCTTTGTAGGGCAAAATCACCATATCTTTCTTGCCCTGTCCATCCCCAGCGTAATACCAGGCGATCGCCAATAGGGCGGCCGGATTTTGGCGTACGTCATTAATACGAGTGGCTGCGTCCATCGTTTTCGCCCCGGCTAACATGGCTTGAATATCAATGCCTTGGAGGGCGGCCGGGAGGAGACCCACGGCGGACAATTCAGAGGTTCTGCCCCCGACCCAATCTTGCATCGGAAAGGTTTGTAACCAATGCTCCCGTTGAGCCTGTTGGGACAACAAACTCCCCGGCATGGTTACAGCAACGGCTTGAGCGGCAAAATCTAGCCCTTGGGCGGCAAAAGCGGCTTGGGTTTCGGCTAAGCCATTACGAGGTTCAGGGGTCCCCCCCGATTTACTCGTTGTTACAACCAGAGTACTTTTGAGGCGATCCTGTAAACGGGTTAAAACCCGGTCTATGCCGGCAGGATCGGTATTATCAATGAAATGAATCTCCAAGGGGGCAAAATCTGGCGCTAGGGCCTGGGCGACAAACTGGGGGCCGAGGGCAGATCCCCCAATCCCGATCGCCACGACATCGGAAAATCTAGGGGCCTGAGGGGGTTTAATGTGGCCTTGATGCACCGCTTGACTAAATTGGGCAATTTGTTTAAGGGGTTCTGTAATTTCAGCGCGAATGGCATCATTGGGGGCTAAGTCAGGATTTCGTAACCAATAATGGCCCACCATCCGCTGCTCATCCGGGTTGGCGATCGCCCCTTTTTCTAGGGCAGCCATGGCTTGAAAGGCTTGAGCAAATTTGGGCTGCAGGGAAGCCACCAAATCGTCGCTAACCCCCATCCGACTGATGTCCAAGTAAAAATCCAGGTCTGGGTGATAATACAGCCAATCTTGATAACGTTGCCAAAGTTCTTGGTTATTCATAGTCGTCATGGGAGAGTGCAATCACAAGCAATTATAGGCAGGAATGCAGTCTCTGCTATGGTGAGTTGCCATCGTTTGGCAAACTCAGACCAAACAGTCGCAAAAGTTGCAAGAATAGCTCAAGCGCGACAATGACCACTGTTCAATAATCTGCCTCAAATGCTGACGCTAAATACTGCTGCAGACATAAAGAATAGCCCAACCAATTAACCCGTTGGCCGAGCGAGAGGCGGGGCGGGAGTGTTTGCGATGACACAGCAGATGGTCCGAAACAAAAAACCAAGGCCACATCAAACCGGCACGGTTGGTCGGCCCACTGGGGATGTTGACACAAAAAATATTGGGCAGTGCGCCATAGTTTTTGTTGTTTGCGAAAATTCACCGCCATCAGTCCCCCCTGATCCCAGTTTCCCCCCCGGCGGGCTTTCACTTCCACAAAGGCTAAGGTGTGGGAGCCGGGGCTATGGGCAATCAAATCGATTTCCCCCTGCCGTCCCCGCCAACGGTGGTGTAGTACGGCCCAGCCCTGTTGGGTAAGCCAGGCCGCCACTAACTCTTCTCCGGCTTGTCCTAGATCCATAACCCAAAATGCAATCTGTTTTGCTGCATCTTAGGTTAACAAGGCTTTAGCCCGATCGCCGAGGGCCGCCGCCGTTAACCCGTTATAGGCCATCAGTTGACCGGCACTAGCGGTGGTTTCCCCCCGTTTCCAGGTGAACACATCCCGGGGACAGGTGCTGCGGAGGAAAATCGGCTCTAACATGGCACTGGTTCCCCCCGTTACCCCAATTAAGGCATCCCCCCCAAAAAGCTGGGAAAATTCTGCGTCATCCAGAAATTGACCATCGGCCTCAGCACAATCTTGCCATTGCACATCATGGGGACGGTACAGTCGACGAGGACTAATCACCGAGAGGATTTTGACCCCATAACCCTCGCTTTCTAGTTGGCTGGCTGCTTCAAAGACGGGTATCAAGGTCATATCCCCAATCACCGCAAAGACAATAGTTTGTTTGCCTTCACTACCATGTAAGGCGATCGCCCCTTTTTCTAGTGCTGCCCGAGTTTGGTCAAAGGTGGTGCGAATGGGTAAGGGGGATTTACTCGCCGTGATGGGAATCCCCAGATTACGGGTTGTTAATGCCCAGTCATAACAGACTTGAATACTATTAGCATCGCAGGGGAAGAGAGGGAAAATATTGCCATTGCGCATCATTGCCCCAAAGTAATTTTCAATTTCCGGGCGTTGGTGGGTCCAGCCGTTACGCCCCTGCTCCAATGCCCCGGCTGTAAATAGGGTAATGGTGGAGGGGGTAGGACGCCGTAATTCTGCCATGGCTTGGGTGACCGTTTGCCAGATGGGCAGACCGTTAATGGCAAAGGATTCATAGGAACACCAGAGGGTTCGTCCCCCCAATAAGGCCTGGGCCGCTGCTAACCCCGCACAGGCATCCTCACTCAACGGTTCATAGACCTGACCCCCAGGCCCTTGAAAATAGTCTTGATCGACGGTGGGGTGAACAATCTGTAAACCGACATTGATATTGTTAATTCCTGACGCCGCATTACCGTCGGCATTAGTGACCACAAAATTGGGATCATGCTTGCCGACATGAACCACTAATTCCCCCATGGCCGTTGTTGCCACCTGCTTATCACCGATGGCATATTGCGTTAGCGGTAACGTACCCAAATTCGGTAACGGTAGAATCGATTCGGTGACCACGGTTTGAGCGGCAGATCCCCCCCCGGCCCGTTCACAATTGGTTCTGACCAACTGCCAAGCTGCTGGCGATAGGGCCCGTTCTGTTAGTGCCGCAATAATATAATCCTTTTCCAAGCTATCCCCTGGGTAAAGGTTGTGGGATTTTGCCCCCCGTTTGTGAACGCCGGCCCCCTTGAGCTGTTTGACAATTAACACGGTTAGCGTGCCGTTGAGGGCTGCTTGGGCTGCTTGCTCAGTGGCGGCTAAAACCGCTTGGGTAAAGGCTAGACGTTGTTGCCAGGAAAACTGGGTGCTATCGATAAACTCCCCAGTTTGGTCACTATCATTAAAGTCCTTGGCATTGACCAAAATCACATTTTCAAAGCCGTTGCTACGCCAGTAGTCGATCATGGTGTCATTGCTTTGGGTGGAAACCATGCTGTGGTGTTCCTGGCTAAAGCCATTCCATACCAAGATCGGTAGAAAATTGGTTGTCTGAGGATAGGCGGTGTGGAAATGACCAAAGCTACTCATAATATAGGGCTCCCCTAATCCCCCGTCCCCAATGGTGACCGGAAAGAGTTTATCGGGATGAAGTTTAGCCCCTGCCATGGCAAAGTGTTGACCTTGTCCTAAAGGACCGGCCGGGGCAAGTAAACCGGGAATTTGTCCCGATAAGTGCCCTAATAATCCGTGCATTTCCCGAAAACGATCGCCCAGTTGCGCAACGGTTTCAATGCCCATGGCCTCCAGGGAGCGATCCAAAAACATGGCGCTATAAAAGCCTGGTGCATGGTGTCCCACTTCCGTCACCGTATTTTTGTGACCCAACATGACAAGGGCGGCGATCGCCTCAGCAATGCTAGCAAACCCCCCTGGATGTCCTGATTGTTTACTGGCCGTGGTTTGCAAGGTCAAATACCGCAGGGCATCTGCCATGAGTAGGGTTTGATAGACCGCTTGGGGATCACTTGCAGAGGTAATAGCCGTTTTTCCAGGGGCGATCGCCGCCTGTTGACCATAGCGATCAAAGTCCGGTAGGGGATCACCAAAAAAACGGATTCCTTGGCAAAAGGCAGGGGAGGCACTGGCAACGGTCATGGGAAAAGGTCCTAATCCATTGAGGGGTAATTGTTGGGATCGATTTTACCCCCTCAGGGGAAAATAGAGAATACCCTATCGATTGTTTTCTGGAAATTGAAATAAGACTATGCAAGATCCCAGCAAAAAATCCATGGTAGCCAGCAACCCACGTTACTCTCCCTCGACTCTAACCAAACCCATGTTTCTAATGATTGCCGTTGTTAGCCCATACTGGCAAAAATGTTGAACATCGGCAGATACATCGCCAGGAGAATCAGCCCCATCATTCCAGCGATGGCGACCATCATCACGGGCTCTAAAATACTGGTTAAAGACTTGATGGTTTGCTCTGCTTCATCTTCATAAAAATCCGCTAGTTTCATCATCATGGAATCCACCTCCCCCGTTTCTTCCCCAATACTAATCATTTGAATAGCCAAGGCGGGAAAAACTTTGCTTTGTTGCAGTGCCAGACTCATCATTCCCCCTTGTTGAATGTCATTAACCGCCTGGGAGATTGCATCAGCAATAATTTTATTGGGAATCGTATTAATCACAATTTCCAAAGATTGAATGATGGGAACTCCAGAACGGGCTAAGGTGCCAAAAATACGACAAAAACGGGCCACTGCCGTTTTCTCATTGAGAGGGCCAAACAAGGGTAATTTGAGCAAAATGGCATCAATGTGGCGTCGCCCCCGACGGGTTGAGTAATAGTGCTTCGCCAAAATTCCGCTGCCTCCAATTCCCATAATGATCAGAATCACTGCTGGGCTGCGTAGAAATTCACTCAATCCCAACATGAATTGGGTCAAGGCGGGTAATTCTGTGCCTAAACCTTCAAAAATGCCAGCAAAAAGTGGAATCAAGAAGATGGTCATCCCAAAAAAAACGACCACTGCGAGCAACCCCACGGCCAGGGGATAAGCCAAGGCAGATTTGACTTGATTTTGTAACCGGGTCATGTCTTCCAGCAATTTGGCAAGGCGATTGAAAACCTCATCTAACACCCCTCCAGCCTCCCCGGCCCTCACCATACTGACGTAGAGTTCATCGAAACAGTCAGGATATTTAGCCATCGCTTCCGACAGGTTGATGCCCTGTTGAACGTCCCGATTAATCCCTGTTAAAGCTCGCTTCATTTGAGGATTGGCGCATTGTTCCGATAGCACCCCTAAACCGCGTACGATCGCCACCCCGGCGTTAATCATGACGGAAAATTGGCGAGAAAAAACAGCTTTATCTTTAATGCTGACGTTATTGAAGAGGTTCGTCAGAAATGCCAGGTTGATAACAACTGAGGCTTCTTTCATCGGGCCAATCGCCGCATATTGCCGCTGGAGAATTGCCCTAGCCTGGTTAGGATTCATGGCTTCTACGCGGGTTTTTAAGGTTTTGCCCCGATAATCTTTGACCAAAGCAATAAAGGTAGCCACGATTACGTCTCCCCCGACTGGTTCACGGACTCATCAATCAATAACGCCGTTTTGATTGTTTGGCAAACGCCCTAGCGACGGATGGTCGTCTGTTGGCGTGGTAGCCCCACCACCAAGCGCTGGAGTTCCGCCGGTTTACCGCTCTTCGATAGTCCCTCCTCCAGGGTGATGACCCCGGCAACAATCAAGTTGGCAAGGCCTTGCTCCATGGTTTGCATCCCTAACTTAGCCCCGGTTTGAATGGCGGAATAAATTTGGG
>JBEAQB010000159.1:0-9409 GCA_041164125.1 Cyanobacteriota bacterium | reverse complement strand
GACCGCTTTCAATCACGGATCAATGCTAATCCGACAGCGCTTGCTGACTGCTTGTGGGTCACAACTCACCTAGACCCCGAGGTGGAAAAACTCCGGGTTTCAACCTAGATGAGGTTTAAGTGCGTTCAGCGTATTTTTTACTCAAACTCCGTCATTTTTAGCTTACCAGCGCTCAATGGAGCACAGTAAAGGAAAGAGTAACATTCAAAGTTTGTTTGGAGTGCATAAGACGCCGAGTGATAATCAGATTCGGACTTTACTGAATCCGGTGAAGCCGGAAAAGGTGTTTCCTGTGTTTGAGAGAATTTTACAGGTGTTGGATAAACAAGGGCAGTTGGAAAGTTTCCGTTGGCGATAACCTTCTGATAGCACTGGATGGGACGGAATATTTCAGGTCGAGTCAAATTAACTGTCCCCACTGTTCGAAGCGAACCCTGAAATCGGGAAAGACCGATTATGGCCATGGTGCTCTGCTGGTCAATTGGTGTGAACTTACTGTCACTCGCTCTGACGGTAAGGTGACCTACAAAAATGCTTTTGCCACTAACCACGTCATTACCTCTGACACCGTTGCAGAGATTTTCCTAGCTGGTCGCACACGCTGGCAGGTGGAAAACGAGAATAACAACACCCTCAAGACCAAGGGGTACAACCTTGAACATAATTTTGGTCATGGACAGCAACACTTGGCATCATTCCTCGCTACTCTCAACATCCTGTCGCTACTTTTCCACACTTTACTCGAACGATTGGATAAGAAGTACCAGCTCCCGCGCTCTCACTTACCCACTCGTAAGACCTATTTCGATGACTTACGAGCCTTAACCCGTTATCTCTATTTTGAGAGCTGGGACCATCTGCCTACCTTCATACTTGAGGGCTTGGAGCTATCCCTCCCACTCAATACTACCTGATTTTTCAAAATGAGAATTGCTGGACCGGATTGCTGTTAATATTCTGTTTTTTGTTTTGTTATGACTGATTGTTCCGATGCCGTAACTCCCGGATCCCAGCGTCAACTGTGGTTGGCAGCGATCAAACCGCCAATGTATAGCGTGGCGGTCATTCCCATCACCGTCGGATCGACAGTGGCCTTTGCCCATACCCAACAGTGGCGGGGGGGAGTTTTTGCCCTATTTTTGTCAGCGGCGATCGCCATTATCGCCTGGATTAATCTCAGTAACGATGTTTTTGATAGTGATACGGGGATTGATATCAATAAGGCCCATTCTGTGGTCAATTTAACGGGTAAGCGCAACTTCGTGTTTTGGCTTAGCAATGGTTTCTTATTACTCGGCCTGGGGGGCATTTTCGGTATCACTTGGTTGGAGCAAGACTGGACGGTGTTAGGCTTAATTGCCATCGCCGTATTTCTTGGCTATACCTACCAGGGACCGCCTTTCCGTTTGGGCTATTTAGGGCTTGGGGAAATTATTTGTTTTGTCACCTTTGGTCCCTTGGCGATCGCCGCGGCCTGTTATTCCCAATGTCAGCAATTCACTGGGGATTTGATTGGACCTAGTCTCTTTGTGGGCATTAGTACGTCAATTATTTTATTTTGTTCCCATTTCCACCAAGTTGCGGACGATTTAGCGGCGGGGAAAAAATCTCCCATTGTGCGCCTAGGAACCCGACGGGGAGTGACGGTGTTGGGGATCGCCGTTGCCTGTCTTTACATGACCATTTTAGCGGGCACGGCGTTAAACCTCATGCCTTGGCAAACGCTCCTCGTGTTGGGCAGTCTTCCCTGGGGAGTCCAACTGGTCAGGCACGTTTATCATCATCATCATCAGCCCGAAACGGTCAGTAATTGTAAGTTTATTGCCGTTAACCTCCATTTCATTAGTGGGGCATTATTGGCGATCGGCTATGGACTGACGGGTCATCCCTGGGGCACTTAAGGGGAGGGATTCTCAATAAGCAAATATTGTTGCAACTGAGAAGGGAAGCCTCTATGATGAGGGGCAATAGATCCCCGACGCTTCCCCCCAGGATTATGCCCTACACCGCCGATTCCTTAAAAGCTGAACTAAATGCAAGAGGCTGGCGTTTGACCCCCCAACGGGAAAAAATTCTCAAGGTCTTTCAAAACCTTCCCGAAGGCGAACATCTTAGTGCTGAAGAACTGCATGAACGCCTCGAAAAAAATCAGGAAGGTATTAGCCTGTCGACTATTTATCGCAGTGTAAAACTCATGTCACGCATGGGAATTTTGCGGGAATTAGAGTTGGCAGAGGGTCATAAACATTATGAAATTCAGCAAGCCTCTCCCTATCACCATCACCATGTGGTTTGCGTTCAATGTAATCGCACCATTGAATTTAAAAATGACTCTATCCTGAAACAAAGCCTCAAACAATGTGAAAAAGAAGGGTTTCAGTTAATTGATTGTCAGTTAACCGTAACAACGATTTGTCCCGAAGCCATTCGCATGGGGTGGCCGTCCACCTTACCGAGTAATTGGTCTTGTACCCGTGCCATTTCTGAACGTTCTTCCGCCGAGGCCTAGGGGCGATCGCCTCCCCCTTAACGGGAGGAGCGCAAACTGCCGAAATAAAGTTCTTCAGTTTTAATCGTGACCACCTGGGGAGGCGTAGCATCAGGGGGATACAGTAAATCGAGCGTCACATCTCGCTGCTCCCCTGGGTTTAGATTTAACGTCACTAGGGGGTCACTCATTTCCCCCTGGCGTTGGGTCAGGTGAAAATAGCGCTGTTGAGGCTGTCCCTGGTCATCGGCATAATCCAGCTTGACAATTCCCCGGAAAAACACTTGCCCGCTGGGACGATTGACAAAGAAAAGACGATCATTATATTGGTCTTGCTTGACGGGGGTTTGTACGGTGAGAGAAACACTTTGGCGACTGCTCGTGGTATTTTTCAGCGGAATGTTTAATTGGTAATGAACACCGTAATTGCCGTGGGCTAAATAGGCGGTGTCAGGGTAACGCACGACCATCGGCGCACTCTGAATCTGCTGGGTTCCGTAGGTGCCGACATTGACGGTGCTCAGGGGATAGGAAAAGGCTTGCCCCCGATTAGGGATACTGAGATAGTCGGCTTGGGGGTTATCTAACAGGGTTGTGTTCCAAGTGGCCCCCTTGGAAATACCGGCCACTCGCCCATAAATCGGTGTTTTTTGTTGCCCTGGTTTGATTTGATCCAATGGGGTGGGGGCAAGATCCCTCGGGGTGGCAAGGTGGCCCCGGTCCAGTAGTCGTTGCCAATCTGGCAAAGTGGGACGGCGATAGGTGACCGGTTGGGGGAGCGGCGGAAAGACATCCAGGGAAAGGGGGGATCCCGGTGTTGGATTTTGGGCCACGGGCGGATAGTCGGCGATCGCCGACATCGCTAGATTGGCCATATAAATGGGGCCGTCACTATGAAGGCGAAGGTAAGTTGAGCGGGCGCTACTCCGGTTGATTTCTAGGACAAAAAGGAGACGGGTTTGTCCAGGCGGAATCACAAGTTGGCGGGGAAAACCGGGTTGTACTGTGCCCTGTAGCAGTTCCCCCATTAAGCGGGATCCCGGCCCTGAAAAGATATTGATTCGACCGTTGAGGATTTCAACCTGGGGGGGTAAATCGACAAACGGGGCGTGGCTGGTTAGATAACTCCCCCCCTGGAGGACTTTCAGAGTAATAAATCTATCGGTTGGATTTCTGACCAACACCCCTTGATAGATGGCACGATTATCCCTGGGGCGGGCAATGTGATGGGAGAAAAAGTCAAAGCGGCCTTCTAAACGCTGGTTAAGATGAGCGTTGGGGTTATATTTCTGGTCTGAAGGGAACGTTGACAACAAAATCCCTTCCCGTTCAATCACCTCCGGACTATTACTGTTAAACACAGGAATTTCATCAAGTTGTCCGGGCAACGGGCGCACTTCTTGATGTTGGACAATATAATCTGCCAGGAAGACCTGGGTCGGTGCAGTGACGACCTGAGCCAAGATCATAGAGGGCATTAGGGGGATGATCATGTGTCCGATTGAGTAAGGCGAAACAGGGATTGTGACGGATAAGCAGATATTAACTTTCTATTTAGAGTCCTACTTGGAACCTATCTTGTCAAGTTATCGTCTCCGTTTTAATAGTTAAATTTTCCTGGCTAAGTTTACGTTCGCCTTTTCCCCGTGGGGATTGTGGGGATTGCCCCTGGTCGGGAAAAAGGCAGGGTAGTTAACAGCCAATTCCAATGATCGTCGTGCTCATACCGCTCTGGACTCTGTCCCGTCGGGCCGTCCCTGGTGAGTGTTGGATTAGGGAGATGGTTAAGCGGTGTTATCCCCCTCAACATTCACCCAATTCCAGCAGGGCCGGCTGATGTCTGCCAGCGATAAATGGCTGGCAACTGACGATATTGCTCATTCCAATCTAACCCGTAACCCACGAGAAAATCGTCCTCAACCCGACGGCCAATATAATCTAATGAGACGTTGACTTGGCGGCGGGCCGGTTTGTCAAGCAACGTACAGATTTTCAGTGAGCGCGGCGTCAGTGCTAATAACTGGGGTCTCAGTACTGCCCAAGAATGACCGGTATCAACAATATCTTCCACAACCAATACTTGGCGATCTTGCACAAACTGTATGGGTAAATCCCCCTGAATGGCGACACGTCCCGAACTAATTGTGGCAGAACCATAGCTCGATAGGCGGATAAATTCAATCCCTTCAATGGGCGTTTGCATCGCCCGAACCAAATCGGCTAGGAATATGATCGACCCCTTAAAAATACCGATCACAACAATGGGTCGTCCCTGGTAGTCCTGGTCAATTTGTTGAGCGAGTTCTGTTACGATGTCAGCGATTTCATCGGGGGAAATAAGAAGATGAAGGGCCATACATTTTGTTCACCTAATGTTAAGTACAAAAATTACGGCCGCGAGATGGGTCGTCCCAGCAGACCAATTGGTAAAACATAGATGAGTCCTGAGATGACGGTCAAAATCACCGCTCCCCAGAAAATGGGTAAACCCATAGAGGAATAGGGGGGCGGTAAGGGGGCTAGTAACCAGGCGATCGCCGTAATTTGACTCAGGGTTTTGATTTTTCCCCAGCGGTTTGCCCCGGCAATGGTGCCCTGGCCCGCTAACTGGGGATTCACCCGCCAACCGGCGATCGTTAATTCTCGAGCTAAAATAATGCCCACTCCCCAGGGTGGGAGCCGCTGCCAACCCACAAGAATGATCAATGGCCCCAACACCAGTAGCTTATCCACCAACGGATCAAGGAATTTGCCCAATTCCGTTACCTGATTAAGTCTACGGGCCAAATACCCATCTAACCAATCCGTACTCGCAGCTAACACAAAAACCATCACGCCCCACCAACGAGTCGGGGCATCGGGACTGGGCAATAAAACAAATAACAGCGGCAGTCCCAACAAGCGAGAGAAGGTAATCCAATTGGGAAGATTCATCAGAAAAATGGGCATGCTTGGCTAACTCAACTGGGAAACCAAATTCACTTCAACGTAATTGTTTTCCAAACATTTCAACGCCACCGTCAAATCAGGGCCAAAAAACTTGGCAATCTTTTCTTGCTTCTCTTGCCACGTTTCAAAGGGAATAAACGGAGATTCAAACAACAACGACAAAACATACTTGCCGTCCCAATCTCGCTCCTCCAAATGGGTTAATACGGGGCGCTCCTCATCCGTAGGACTCAGCCCCAAACGCTCTAAAGAATCGTCTAGATGGGCTTCTTGACCGTAACGATAGCGGGTCACATCTTTGCGAATTTGGTTTTGGGTTGGTGTTGCTAATTGATTCCGTAAGGCCACCACAGCATCTGTGGTCGGCTGACTAAAAGGAATGGGTTTTAACTCCGCTGCCTTCAACGCTAATCCACCTAACAGCAGGGGAATGCCATAAAAGAATCCCGCCAAATTTAACGTGGCATAGTCCAAGGCGTAGGCGACAAACCCAGTCAGGGTTAAGACACTACCCACGGTTAACCCCACCGCCGCTAAAGAAATTTTACGCAACATTGAATTAAAAAATAGGCTATAAAGTGAACTAATCACAACGGCCCCAGCAAGAAAGCGGTGCCTGATTAGCCTCTCTAGTTTAGGGTAAAGGGTTACGGCCACGCACGGCTTCTCGCCAACCATGGGTTGCTGCAGTAGGAACGAAAAAGCCCCCAGACCATTGGGTCTAGAGGCGCAATTATCAACGGGATCTGACAGTGGTTATGGTTTGAGCGATGCCGGGTAGTACGGACACGGATTATTCATCGGCTCCACCCACGGCCACCAATTCCTGATCCGTTTCAGTGGCAGAGAGGTCACCACTATCACTAGAATCGGGCTCGTAGGGGATGTCTTGGGCTTCTGCTAAACGTTTTTGCCGGAAAATTTCCGCCATTTCATCCGCTTTTTCGTTGACTAACTCCCGGTTTTTCAGCATTGCCCCTGGTTCGGGTTCCAATTGCTTAGTAGAGAGGGAAATCCGTCCCCGTTCAGCATCCAGGTCAATGATCATGACTTTGAGTTCATCATTGACATTGAAGACGCTGTGGGGGGTATCGATGTGATCATGGGAAATTTCAGAAATGTGCAGCAGACCGCTCACGCCGCCAATATCAATAAAGGCACCATAGGGTTTGATACCACGGACGGAACCCACAACCACTTGCGCTACCTCGAGACCGTTCATCTTCCGTTCAACGAGGGCACGCCGGTGACTTAGGACAAGGCGATTCCGTTCTTCATCCACTTCTAAAAACTTTAAGGGTAAGTCTTCACCAACTAGGTCTTCTTTGGCTTCTCGGGCACTGATGTGGGACCCGGGAATAAATCCGCGTAACCCTTCAATCCTGACCAGCGCCCCCCCTCGATTGGTGGCAAAGACATTGGAGCGAACCGTTGCATCTTCTGCCTGCAACTGTCTGACCCGTTCCCAAGCTCGCATATATTCAATCCGACGAATGGAAAGGGTTAATTGACCGTCTTCGTTTTCGTCGGTCAAAATAAAAAATTCCCGGGTTTCGTTCGGTTGAAGTACTTCTTCGGGATTGTCAACCCGATTAATTGACATTTCCTGGATGGGTATGTAGGCGGCTGTCTTTGCGCCAATATCAATTAGTGCCCCACGGGATTCCATGCTAAACACAGTACCGGCAACAATATCGCCAGGGCTGAAATGGTAATCGTACTTGTCAAGAAGGGCGGCAAAGTCCTCGAGAGTAAATCCAATAGTTGCTGTAGTAGTTTGACTGACCATGTAAATTTTAAGTCCTAATCCCTTAGTCTCCGTTTAGTGAATATGCGTGCCTCCTGTTACTTACTGTTCAAGCCAGGATACAGACTCTTCATTATACAATAGGCTCCGGCAAAGGGTAAGAGCCACAATGATTTTCGGGGATTAGATTTGGTGATTGATGGCGGAGAAGATTGCTTTGGCTTGCTCACTAGAGGGGCCGCGATAACGACCCATTAAGCCCTGAGTTGCCGTCAAGGTAAAGCCTACCTGTGCCGATCGCCCTGCAATCATAGGCTGGACCGTTTCCCGAACTAGGGTGAGTAAATCTGGGTCAAAGCGGCGACTGAGATCTAAATAGGTGCCCAGAATAGGATACCCCCCCAGGGCATTGGGACAATTTCTCAGGAGGGGAGAACCCCTTAGCTGTTGCCGTTCCGCCCAAATTAATTCTCCCGCTTGCCAAACCTCCCAGCGCGATCGCCACTGACCCTGGGCAAAGGTTTCCCCCCGGGCGGTGCGGCCGAGTCTCATAATTTCCCAACCTTTAAATCGGGCCGTTGACGCCAACGTGATCTGAAACGCTTGATCATACTGGGCCGCTTCAAACAAAATTGTTTCCTGGGGAAACCACCCAACGGCAGCATTCGGCCCGAGCTGTAGGCTAACTTGTTGCTGGCTCCATTGTCCGGGACTGCGATAGATTTTGCCTGCTGAGGCCGTTGTCAGTAACACATCACTATTGGCAGCCAACGTAATCTCATAACGCAGGCGGTCACCACCGACCATCCCCCCCCCGGTATGTAGGAGGATCGTTTGACATTGGGTAGAGCCTGGATCGTAGAAAGGTCGCTGAACTTTTAACGGTGCTTGCACCAGGCAGTGGGCTAGACGGGTTTTTTGTTCAACTCGGTCGTACCCCAAGGCCAAGGTAGCTTGCCAGGGGGACAATGGGGGGAGATGCGGGGCAGACACAGGCAAAATATCGTCTTATTGTTCAAGAACAAGTCGTTTGGGCCCCATTGCCCTACTAAGCAAATTAACCCTGAATAGGCCGGCGTTTGAAGGAGATGATTGAGGGGAATCCAGTACTGAGGAAGTCACAGCTCAAACATCTTGACAGACGCGATTACCTGCTTTAGCAGTGGTCACATGCCATCTTCAGGGTCTAGGGAAGCAATTAGGGGTCTTGGGGGAGAAATTAGCAGGGCAAGGCGACCGAACAACAAAGTTGTCCCTAGCTAGCTTGGGGAATCAGATTCAAGAAGTTATCAAAATCGGCGATCGCCTCTTGAAATTGAGTTTTGGCTTGATAATCACTCCGGTCTTTGGCAGCTGCATCCAAGCGCTCCAAATGACCAAATACTTCCTTAGCAAGGGTAGTCGCTTGCTCTTGATCCTTCGGCAAGAGGGAACGGGATAAGCCCAACATCTGTTGCCGTAGTTGACCCAATGGGCCATGGATATAGGTCTGGGTATCTACCCAATTTTGATCGGCAATCAGTCCCTGTAACGTTTCCATCCGCTCGCGGGCCTCGGCGATCGGGGTCACGTACACTTGCAGCTGTGCAATTTTCTCAGGACTGTAGGTTGTCGGGGCCTGAACTTGAGGACTGCTGCAACTCACGAGAACCGTTGCAACCAATACCAGGACAAGGGAGAGTAACGAACGTAAACGAGACATAAGCGATGGTGACGGTGATATTGACATTAAGAAGGAGTTCTCTCCCTGATTGACTGACAACAGTTGTCTACTCTGCCGAAGAGGGAGGAGGGGGATAATGTGGTGTCAGTCAACTAGGATCTCTCCTTAAGATAGTCTCAATCATACGTGCTTTTTTGTCCCTTCTTCCGCCTATTCTTAACCAAGGGTAGGGCGTGAAGACGCCGTCAGTGTTCTGCACGCCGAACGCCACTATGCCTTTAACTTTTCTTAATCACGTTGAGGGTGGACGCTCATGGTAACAATGGGGAATCAGGGCATAAACTTTAACACAATTTCACCGGTCAAGCATTAGTGACTGGATGTTGATAAAGGGGAAGCGTTGAGGGCAAAAAGAGAAAATTTAGGGCAAGATTGCCTGTCTTTTTAGGGGGTTTAATGCAACGATGACGCGTTGGGGATCAGGGGAATTGCCAGTTTAACGCCGCCTAACTAGGGAGAATACCCAAACATGCCGATGAATTAAGTCATCATTCAACCAAAG
>JBEAQB010000158.1:0-7375 GCA_041164125.1 Cyanobacteriota bacterium | reverse complement strand
GGTACCCGCAATAAAACGATTTTCCAGCCGCTCCCGTCGTTCCCGTTGCAATAGTCCTGTATGTTCCACCGCATAAATCCGCTGGACTTCTCCTGTTTGATATAGGCGTTGATAGTAACTGAGCAGGCGATCGGGGGTGGGTTGATAATGGCCGGGGCAACCCTGCTTTAGACAGGGCATTTTTCGTAATCGGTTTGTTGCCTCTCTAGCTTCTGTCAACGTTGACCCACACTGATCACAGGCAAATACCTGGGCAGAACGCCGCAGATAAAGCTGTTCGAGGGGGAGTCCCCAGGCTTTTCCTTTACCGCATTTTTCCGTTGCCAATAACCCAGATGTTTCCAAGCTTTCCGTGGTGTGGTGCAGGATTTCAATCAGAGTTTCCTGGAGCAATAATGTTTGGCGATCGACACTCAAACAGCGACGGGCCCAATCCTGAGACCAACTGTCTTGTTTACTGCGGGTGGCTAACACTTCAAAGTATTTTGCTAGGGCGGCAGCATTGGTTAAAAAGATCGGTTTGGGATTACCAGGGCCAATATTGGGCATATATAACGGTTTCCCCAACAAAAACACATTGCCCCCATTGGTGACATAGCTTTTAGTTGCGGTTTGAAAGATTGCCCCCTGAATGCGTAAATGGTGCAAAAATCCCACTAAATAAGGCAGTAAATTTTCTGGGGCGAGATCCCGTAAGCCTTCGATTTCATTGCTTAGACGTTGTTGTAGAGCCTGCGCCGCTTGATCTAACTTGTTCTGATCAAAACCAACGGAGCAGATGCCACTGCGCTCCAAGGATGGCCCCACGGCTGCCCGATAGCCAAATTGGGTGATGATCTCCCAGGCTAATCGGGGGTTCAAAATCCCATCAATTAAGGTGTTGTCCGTTGGTAAATCTTGCTTATCGCCGTTTAAATGGCTGTCCCATTCCCGCAACCACGCCAGATCACTGGGCAAAAAGGTGGCGACATAATCCGCTTGATAGGCAAATTGGTCTTGCCAATAATCACAAAACTGGGGAATAAATTCCGCCAAGGTGGGTTCAGCAGGTAGGGTTTGTAAAGACTGGGCGATCGCCGTGCGGAGGGTCGTGCGATAGGTGCGGCCATTGTAAAAACCCGCGCGATGGGCCGCATCCTGTACGGAATCGGAAAAGGTTAATAATTTTTTGTCGGTATTAAAGGGGGAACTGAACAACACGCCAATCAGGGCACTGGTCAGGCTGGCGGACTGGGCCCCTAGAATAGACAAGCCATTGTCGCGCCGGCAATAGGGGCAATCATTACCGGCGATCGTTACCGGTTGGCCATCAGAGCGGGTTTTCGCTTTTTCATTATCGGGAACCTGCACCCGAATCAGATCCATTTGCCCACAGCCCTGGCACTGTTGGCGATGCGGTGCATTAAGGGTGAAACAGTGAGGACAGAGATTGTTAAGGGTCTCATCCTGACTGGGATCAGATTCGTCACCGGCGGGAAATAAATAAACTAAATGGGGATGGCGATCTCGCAGAGATCCGCTACGCGGTGCGCCGGCAAAGAAGGCTTTATAAAATTCATTCAGGTCATTGAGGCGTAGCTTCTTGACTCCTTGTTGCGGTCGTAGTCCCGCCCAGCCGGTGGCCCCACAATGGCGACAATGAAGGACTGGTAGCGCTTTGCTGAGTTCATCGGGTTGTAGATCACTAGAAAACAACAACCGGGGTTGGGGTTCCACACTGGCCACCATGCGCCGCAATTCCCGAAACCAGACCTGAATACGGATCGTTATCCAGGGCACGATCACCACGCCCCCATCCTGTTTATTAATCACGGTTCTGGCGATCGCCATTAGACTAAACAGGCTATCAATAAGGGCATTAACATAGTCTGGGTCAGCATCGTAGGGAAGACCAAGTAAACTGGCTAATTTTTCCCCGAATTCAGCATAGGAGCGGGGGGCTAACCCGCCATTACTCTGATCTTCAAAAAAGCGAAACAAGTTATGGATCAGGGGCAGACGTTTTAAGGTTTTTCCCAAGGCCAATTGCCAATCCGTCGAGAGCGTTCCTTCCCTCTCCGTAGGCGGACAATATTGCTGGAGCCAAAGCTGGGCTTGGGTGGTGAGAAACGCTTGGGGGTCGTCGTACTGTTGGGGGTGTAGCTGGGGCCAGTGCTCTTTTCCGGGAGGGGACACCATTAAAAAATCAACAAAATCCTGCCCCTTTTCTGGCTGTAAAAATTCCTGTACCGTTAACCGGCTTTCAGTAACCAGAGAATCTGCTGTAAACCCTTCTTGAAAGATGGCTTCGGCATAGTGCATCATTTCCTGCTGGGTTTCAGCACTCCCCAAGGTAGCAGACGTTCCCACGCAAGCAAGATGATTGGCCGGGGTTTGCAAGTGATGTTTCAAGCGCCGCAGTAGGCAGGCTAAATCTGTGCCCTGGGCTCCGTCAAAGGTATGAAATTCATCCACCACCAAATAGCGCAGGGTTTCCGGTTGGTTATAACGCCATAGCCCCTGATGCTCTGGCTTCATCAACAACAGATCCAACATTTTGTAGTTGGTGAGCAAGATATCGGGGGGACTGGTGCGGAGGGCGTAGCGGTCGGTAATAATCTGCTCTGGGGTCATTACCTGGGTAGGGTTAGACTCCTGATCGCCCACGTACAGCCCAGCGGTGACATTACCTTTCAAAGCAGGTTGCTGGTGAATCAAGCGAGCTAACCGTTTGGCCTGATCCGTTGCCAGGGCGTTCATGGGATAGATCAAAATCGCTTTAATCCCCTGTTCCCGTTGCTGTTGGCGGCAATGTTCCAAAATGGGCAACAGAAAACATTCGGTTTTACCCGATCCCGTACCCGTGGCAACGATGGTGGATTGATAGTTCGGTGGGCTGAGGCGTTCAAAGGCGATCGCCTGATGGCGGTGGGGATGGAAGCCTAGGGGGATTTCAGGAAAAAACTCACCGGGGTGATTACTGGGTTGGAAGGGTAAACCAATGTTGATGTAGGGGCCTTTATAAAGCTGGTCGGGGGTGGCGAGAAAGCGGTCAATGAAGTCCGTAAAACCGGGAGTGGTCGGCTGAAAGGTGGTGCGGAGATAATCAGCGACACAGTTTTTGATTTGGCTAGCAACAACAGACGGAATCATCGGCAATCAGCCTATTTCAGGGGAAGATATTGAACACAATCACGGCATTCATTAAGGGTACAGACAGAAACAATAAGTTCAAGATCACTGATACATCCCCCGATGCTTTGACCTTGGGGATGGGAATAGATAACGCCAGAGAAACTTACCCCTTCCTGTTGTTTTTGATGGGCAATAACCAGTAAATCATCATCCCGACTAAACAGGATTCTCTGTAGTTGACTTGCCCGTTCTAACACTTGGGGGTCAGACATTCCAGATCGCCCATCTTCTTGGACAGTCAAGACATCAATTCCTCGTAGGCGCAGACCCATAGTAATTTGACGAGGTACATTTTCGTCCATATATAAACTCAAACTCATGCAATAACGCCCTTTGCTCGAAGCTGATCACCCAAGGGCGATGGGTTATGTTGGGCTTTGAGGGTTTCAACGAGGTCTAGGCGTTTCTGGATGTCGTCGTCGATCGTTTGCTTATGATCCCAATAGTAGGCAAGGGCAGAATAGATTTTGCTGAGGGCAATATGAGGATACTGAAAGTGTAGTTCTTCGGGACTCCAGCCATAGGTTTGATGGTTGGCAATGAGTTCGACGATTTTCATGGTTGTTCCCTCGATGGTAGGCACATGATCATCGGTAAGTTGAATATATTTATAATCTGTGGCAGTTTGGGTCATGGTTTTAGATCCTTGAGATACTTATAGTCTAACCTCGAAAGTTTTTTTAGAAATGTCATTGGGAAATTGATAAGTCATCAATGATGAACCATTCGCGATAGGCGATGCCAAAGACGCGCTGATTCTGTTGAGGGTGGCTGGGGAGTATCAATAATTTCAAATTGTATGTTTTCCTCTTCTCCGATGAAGTCAATATAGTCTTGGAAAATTTTTTCGATGATAGTTTGGTAGCGTTCTTTTAAGGAATCCATTAGACGATCACCTTCTGAATGGGGGCAAAAGTAATTAAGCGGATAATTGTCCAGTCGTCCACGTCAAGCAATGCTAGTAGCCAATGGCAGGGCTTGAGATTCTATGGTTTTCAGATCAATTAGTTGACTCGCGTGGTCAATGTCAATGCCAACTAGATTTTGGTCTTCATCGAAATCGAGAACAATGCCAGGTTTTATTTCTTGAGAATCAACACTGGGTTTATTCGTTAAGTTGATGTAAAGAGAGTCAGTTTCAGGATAGTAGTTAATCTTCATTTTGATTTTCAGTAGGTTTAAAATTGCGGTCAGGAAAGGCATTGTGGATAGTTTCTCCATCATCTAGGGTTACAACTCGCAGGTATTTATTAAGTTCGGCAATGTAACCCCAGTAACGGATACGACCATCGGGCTGGATTTCTTTCTTAAGAGGATTGTTAACAACATTTTCACACCATTCTTTTTGCAGATAGGGACGTTTAACTAAAATTTGTTCTTCAAAGTAGCGAGTTGTTTTCATGTTAACCCCTCAAAATGGGCCCAGGCGGTGCGGTAGTCGGTTACTCTGTCGCCATTCTGGAAGGCAGTTGGGTAAGGCTATAAAATCGGCGTTATGTGTGGGTTCTATCATAGTAGTAGCTCTTCGGTATAGTCCCCTGTTCCTGTTTGAATAATTCCTTTAGCAGGATGGGTTTCTAGCCATTGTTTAATGACTTCCACAACCGCTTCAGGATGGCGACAGGCTTCAAGTTCACTAAATCGAAGAAATTCAACTCCCAAGGCTTCTAGGGTTTGTTGACGACGGCGATCGCCTTCTTGAGCTTCGGGACTATCGTGGCTACTGCCATCTATTTCAATGGCGAGCATATATGCTTTGCAATAAAAGTCAACGATATAGCGATCAATCGGAAATTGTCGTTGAAATTGGATTCCTAAAATTTGTCGTTTACGAATATGTTGCCAGAGAGTTCTTTCTCCTGTGGTCATATTTTTACGCAGTTCACGGGAGTATTGTCTCAGGTTTTTATTGTAGGGAATGAAATGTTGTCGCATGGTTAACTGTTTCGTTGGATCAGGTTAGGGCTATTCTGGTTCCCTCCTTGAGGAGGGTTAGGGTGGTGTTGGTTCCCAGGTTCCCCCGGAGATTGACAACCCCCTAGCCCCCTTTAAAGGGGGAATGGTTTTGGGAGATTGTTTTCAAAGTATGCCCAGGCGGTGCGGTAGTCGGTGACTCGATCGCCTTTCTCGAAGGGGGCTTGATAAGTGATGGTGCGGGTAATGGGACCACCGGGTTGGGTGTCGTCTTGGATCTCAATCTCGACAGTTCCTTCTGTCATACCCTGTACGTCTTCCCAGCCAATTTCTCCCCCTTTGAAGGGGGTTGGGGGGTTGTTCACCTCCCTAGCCCTCCTCAAGGAGGGAACGGCTTTGCGGGGGAGGCCAACGCCGGTTAGGCCTTTGCTGGTGGTGAAGATGATGCGCCCGTTCATGTCGTAGTAGGTTTCTTTTTCGTACTGTTGCATGACGGGGAATTGTACGCGGTAGATGGTGATCAGTTCTTCGAGGGTTAGGCCGAGGGCGAGGGCGGCTAATACGTCGATTTCCACTAGGGCTTGGCGGCGTTCGTAGTCGGTGCGGAGGGCGTTATTTCGTTGCCAGGTTGGGGTTAGTTGGCTGAAAAAGTTGTGATTGAGGCGGGGGTCATGGGGTTTGCTCCATTGGTCTTTTTGGTAGGTTTCATCCCAGCAGTCTTGCCAAAGATCGGCGTAGTAGGTGGTAAGACAATTTAGGGCTATGGTTCGGTTCAGTATTTTATCAACAAAGTTACTAGGTATGGGAAGAAGCCCCAATGTAGACTGTAGTATATCGGATTTGCCTAGGATTCTGATATAACAGTCAAAAACAATTGAACTGCATAAACCACAGAGGTGTATTAACTTCTTAGGGTCTTTGAATACATAAGATATTATTGAATGTATATGTGCTATTTGCTTTGGCATGATAGCGGCCATTAGCGAGCGTTCCGCAGAATTATTGATTCTCCTCCTAAATACAAGGCGATAAAAATCTGTTACTTTTTTGGTATCTTCATTACCATTCCACGATACTAAAGGTACTCTTTTAAGATAATCGCTGATACCACAATCAGGAATGTAGTTAGTACGCGGTAAATAATTGTCATCAATTACGCATTGATCTATAATTTCGTAGGCTCTATGAGTATCACAAACTGACTTAGGTGTTTGATAAAAAGGTGAAGAAACTGAAAAGTGAGGTGCAGAAATAATCCAATTAGCTAAGTCATTAGGAAAACAGGTATTTCGCTTAGTTAAGCCTTGATCTTGAGCTTTAGTTTCATCAAACATATACGTGTAATAGTATTCATCTTGTAGTGTCTCCAATCGACTTTGTTGCTTTGCAAATTTCTTGATTACCGAAAGTAGTTCCTGTGAATGCAATACTGGCAGGCGAGATTGTAAAGGGGGAACTCCTTCAGTTTCATATACTTTAGCGAATATCCTTAAAGCTTCTAAATCTATTCTTACTATTCTACTGGGGTGTCCATTCTTATCCCATTGGTTGTTATTATTTTTAATGCCGGGAACCAAAAAATTAAAGTTATTCTTGAAACAGTCATCTATAGTGATAGTCGAAAATAGATTGACTATATTTACAAAACTTATATTTTTAATGTTTCCATAAATATTGATTCCAAATTTCTTTTCATTGCCAATAGCAGGAAATATTTTTAACTCATTTTCAAATCTGAAATGATATTTTAAACGTTTATATATATACTCTCTCAAAATTCCTCCTTGAGAATCATCATAAATATTTTCTTCATGTAAAAATGATTGTATTGCTTGACAATTAGAAAATTGCCAACTTTGACATAAAAAACCTCTGTAAAGATTTGTTTTTAATCCTTTCAGCAAAGGATAATTCTGCACCGCATTCAGAAAATTTTGCGTACCCGCCGCTTCCTCATATTCCGCCAAATAACCCGCTTTTAACCCTCCATAACTCGTAAACAACTCCTCCCGCCTTTGGGCAAACTGGGGCGCAGACAGCTTGCGAATCACCGTCAGCGGATCATAATCCCCCAACAAATCCCCCTCCGACCATTCCACCTTCAACCAAGGCGGATTCCCCACCATTAAATCAAATCCTCCCTGCGCCAAAAACAGATCCGCAAACTCCAACTCCCAATGGAAAAAGCGATGGCGATTTGCCAATTGCTCCACCACCTGCAACCGGGGACAAAACAGCTTCAACTGATTTAAATCCACAAAACCATAGGTCTGTAACAATAACTTTC
>JBEAQB010000157.1:0-5294 GCA_041164125.1 Cyanobacteriota bacterium | reverse complement strand
GGCAGGACGAACATTCAAAATTGCCAAGGGAAAGTGATCAACGTCTACAGTTAGGCGATCGCCATTGAGTTGCCCTTGGGCGATGATCGCGTCAGGACGATTGTAGGCTTGACGGAGGCGAAAGCGGGTGGGTAGGTAGGGAGAGAAACATTGACCGCGACAGGGTTGGAGGTTAAACGCCAGTTGATCAACCTCCCCTTGTAGATCAAGATTGATGGGTTGACCAACCTGGGCCGAGAGGGGCCCCGTTAGTCGGGGTTCAAAGGCATAGTCATTGATGGCAAGCTGATTAACGGTTACTTGACCCACCAGTTGCAGATCCTTCACATCGGTTACCCCTTGCCCGGTCAGGTTCCCCACAAATTGGGTTTTGCCCACCAAATCTAAGGACGCCGGTTTCAAGTCCGCGGCCATGGGCAGTTGGGCGATCGCCGCATTAACGGGTAATTGGGCTAAATTAAAGTCACCTTGCAGGGCTAAATCCACCTGACTCAGTTCAGGCTGCTGGGCTAAGTTGCCCAAAACCAGCGTGCCTTGGGCTGTAAGTTGTTGATCGCCGCTAGTCACTTGACTTTTTTGGACAGTGATGGGGAAGGATCCCCATTGACCCGAGGGGGAGAACAGCCCCTTTAAATGACCAGCTAAACTCACCTGGGCATTGATGGGGGTAAGGTCTTCAATTGCGGGGGAGTCCGGTGCAGGAAGCGCAAGGTTTTGAGCGGTGATCTGACTCCGCCAGGCTAAATTATCCAGCCGACTTACGCTGGTCACTTCGCCACCGGCAACGGTTAAGGCCACCGTGGCGATCGCCTCAAGCCGCCGTAGGTCTGGCTGGGGTTGGAGCAAATCACTCATGTTAGCCGCCACGGAAATTTTGCCTTGATCCACCAGGGCCGGGACAGGCAGTTGGGGGGCGAGGGCATTGAGGGAAATATTGCCCAGAGTCGCTTGGGTTTCCAGTTGTCCCTGGCTGATGTGTGTCGTAGCGGTCACCGGTTGATGATTGATGCTAGCCCTGAGTTGACTGTGTCCTGACAGTTGTTGCAGGGGGAACTGACCGGTTAACAGTGGCCTGAGGGGCAGTTGAGCCTGGGCGGTGAATTGGTCAAGTGTGATCGGCGTCGTTAATTGGGGGACGTAGGGATTAACCGCGAGATGACGGGCGACCAGATTGGTTTGGAGTTGCCCCCCTTCTAAACGGGTCGCAATTTGGGCCGTTTCGGTCTGACTCCTGAATTGCAATTGCCCACTCCCCTGCCAACGGGATGGATCAATCGGGGTCAATTCTCCCATCAGCTCCAGGCGACCAGCAGTGATAGTTAAGGGTTTTTGGCGGAGAGCGGTGGGGCAGGCCGGCGTCGTCTCTAACTGACAAACAGCTTGAATGAATGGGGTCAGGGGGAATTGTTGGGTCGTCGCTTGGAGTTGCCAACGGTTTTGCCGTAAATTGCCCTGACCAGCAATGCGGACATTGCCGTCATTACTGCGAATCTCGACATCCTTGAGGGTAAATTGCTGATCGACGAGGTTGGCTTGTCCCCGGGTAGCCAGGGTGACGCCGGTCAAACGACTAGACTGATCGGTTCGCCATTCTAGGTTGGCTTGGGGAGCACTGAGGGTTCCCGTGGCCTGGGCGGCAAAGTTTAAATTGCCGATGTTTACCTGTTCCGGTTGAATGTGGTAGGTGGCCAACAAGGGCTGAGTGGCGATCGCCCCGGTGAGTTGGGCTTGGATGGGAATTGTTTGCCAGCGCCAGGGGGGGGCTTTTGCCGGGGTCAACAAATGTCGCAGTTGCCAATTCAACTGGGCCCGGCCTTGGATTGTCCCTCCCGTTTGGGGCTGTACCCGAAAGTGTGGCACAGTCAAGGTGTCCAAATCAGCGCGAAAATCGGTGCGGAATGTGTCCATTACCACCTGATCCACCCGGACTGGGCCGACGTTGTCTAGTCGCCCCTGCAGTTGAGGATTCGCTAAAGGACCCCGGACTTGAAGCTGTGCTTTGATGCGGCCATCCACTGCAACGGGAAGGTTGAGGTTCAGCGTCTGGCTGAAGGTTTTGGCCTCCACCGCATTGGTGATTGCACTGAGGTTGTAGCCCTCATTCCAGGCGATCGCCCCTTGAACTTCGGTTTTGAGGGGCCCCAACTCAAACCGCCCCTGCTCGACGATTAATTTTCGACCCACCAAGTTCAGTTTAAAATCTGCTTTGAGGGGAGCTTGTACCTGATCGAGGCGCGCTTGGAGTTGGCTCAGTTTCAGATTGCCCAAGGTTTGGAGGGCCCCAATCTGAGTCCAGCTGGGTAACGAAGCGTTAACTTCCCCTGCCACTGTGCCGGATTGCACCTTGACGGGGGAAGGGGGGAGTAAGCGGGCCAACTGCGGCAAATCAAGGCGATCAATACGAATAGACGTTTCACTTTTGCCCGTGGTTATGGCCGTTTCGCCCTTGGCCGTGATTTGACTGGATGCCAAGGCGATATCCAGGTCGTAGCCGATGCTTTGGCTCTCATCCTGACGGAGGTATTGATAACTGACTTGACCATCGGCCGTGACCACAAGGGGGCGTGGTAATCCATAGGGCAACAGGCTAATCTGAGCAGCTTGTAGCGTCACTTTGGCATCAATATCCACCGGCAACTCAAATTTCCCTTCCCCCTTAGGCAGTTCAAAAGTGGTCCACTTGCCCGCTTTATCCTGCTTGAGCGTCAGGCGGGGACGGACTAAGGTGGTTTCAATTTCAAGCGGTTGCCCGACCAAAAACAACCAGGGATTAGCCGAGACTTCGATCGCCTCCAAGGCGATCGTGGTTGGATCCAGGGCCGTTGCTGGCATGGTGGAGGAACCAAAGACAATTTGGAAGAAGCCGACGGCTTTCACGTCCCCTAGTTGCACCGGCCGCCCCAACAAACGAGATAATTCCGACGCCAAAAATGGCGAGGCTTGGCGATAGGCTAATTGCTGACCACCAAGATAAAGCCCTGTCCCGGCTAAGACAATGCCCCCGACAATGCCTAAAGTACTGGGTTTGCGCAGCCAACGCCCAGCTTTGGCCATCATTCCCGTATTGTCCGAAGAGGGGGGCGGGTTGGTAGTCATGAAGGGAGGATGCTAAGGGAATCGGTCACAATGGTAACATCGACATTTGGATATAGACTTCACTCGCAAGAGGTTGGTTTCTGCCATGACCGCCATTGCCGATCGCCTTCATCAACTCCGCCTGCAATTGCAAAAAGCCAGTTACGCCTATTATGTGCTGGATAATCCGATTATGGAGGATGCGGTCTACGACCAACTTTATCGGCAATTACAGGACCTAGAAGCGGTTTACCCCGACTTGATCACCCCCGATAGTCCCACCCAACGGGTGGGGGAAAAACCGGCGCAGGAATTTCCTTCGGTTCAGCATCAAATCCCTTTATACAGTCTAGAAAATGCGTTTAACTTGGATGAGTTACGACAATGGCAAGCCCGCTGGCAACGCCTAGCGCCCGATGCCACGGCTCACTATGTCTGTGAACTCAAAATTGATGGATCGGCGATCGCCCTAACCTACGAGCAGGGTTTATTAATACGGGGGGTGACCCGGGGGGACGGCCAAACCGGAGAAGACATTACCCCCAACATCCGCACCATTCGTTCCATTCCCTTGCGGCTAGCCCTGGATAATCCTCCCCCCCGCTTAGAAATTCGTGGGGAAGTGTTTTTGCCCCTCACTGAATTTAGCCGTCTTAACCGAGAACGGGAAATCAACGGGGATCCCCCTTTTGCCAATCCCCGCAATGCCGCCGCTGGCACCTTGCGCCAACTCGATGCCCGTATTGTCTCCCAACGGCGCTTACAATTTTTTGCCTATACACTCCATTGTCCCGACGGCGAACCGTCCATTACCCACCAGTGGCAAGCTTTGGCGTACCTGAGTCAGAGTGGCTTTCTGGTTAACCCCCACACTGAACTCTGCCCTGATCTGCAACGGGTGGCAGACTATTACGCAGACTGGCAGGGGGCCCGACAGCGACTGGAATATTTAACCGATGGGGTGGTGGTTAAAATCAATGCCTACTCCCTCCAAGCCTCCCTCGGGTTTACCCAAAAATTTCCCCGCTGGGCGATCGCCCTTAAATATCCGGCGGAAGAAGCCCCTACCGTGGTTAGGGCGATCGAGGTTAACGTGGGGCGAACGGGGGCTGTGACCCCCTTGGCGATCATGGAACCGGTGCAACTGGCCGGAACAACGGTGCAACGGGCCACCCTCCATAACCAGGACCGCATTCGGGACTTAGATATTCGCGTGGGCGATACGGTGATTATTCGCAAAGCCGGGGAAATCATCCCTGAAGTGGTGCGGGTGATGACAGAACTACGCCCTAGCGGGACAACCCCCTTTCAAATGCCCCAGCACTGTCCCGCCTGTGGTTCTCCCCTTGTCCGTCCCGTCGCCGAAGCTGTTACCCGTTGTATCAACAGTTCCTGTCCCGCCATTTTACAGGGCAGTATCATTCACTGGGCCAGTCGGAATGCCTTAGACATTCAAGGGTTAGGGGAAAAGGTGGTCATGGCCTTATTGGAAAATCAGTTAATTGCGTCCATTGCCGATCTTTATACCCTACAGGTTGACCCATTATTATCCTTGGACCGGTTTGCCCAGAAATCCGCTGAAAAATTAATTAACGCCATTCAAGCCAGTCAGCAACAACCCTGGGCACGGGTCTTATTCGGCCTAGGCATTCGTCATGTGGGTCAAGTAAATGCAAAGTTACTGGCGCAACAATTTCCAACGGTGGAACAATTAAGTCAAGCTAAGGTGTCGGCGTTGGCCGGCGTTTACGGTATCGGGGCAGAAATCGCCCAATCGGTTTATGATTGGTTCCGCAATCCGGCCAATCAGCACCTCATTAGCGAATTGCAAAGGTTGGGCTTTAATTTATCCCAAGCAGAGTCTGGGGAGTCCCCCCCCCGGCATGTTCATCCCCTGGCCGGGAAAACCTTGGTCTTGACTGGCACCTTACCCAACTTAAAACGACAGCAAGCCCAAGCGCTTATCGAACAGGTGG
This sequence comes from Cyanobacteriota bacterium, assembly GCA_041164125.1. Taxonomy (GTDB): domain Bacteria; phylum Cyanobacteriota; class Cyanobacteriia; order Cyanobacteriales; family Microcystaceae; genus Synechocystis. The sequence goes on along the minus strand of JBEAQB010000157.1, from coordinate 243 downwards.
GAGGAAAAGTGACAGGTTCCGTCAGTAAAAAAACGGATTATGTTGTTGCAGGCGAAGCGGCCGGATCGAAGTTAGAAAAGGCAGAAAAATTAAAGATTCCCCTCCTCAGCGAGGCGGAACTGTTAGCGATGCTGGGGGAATATTGACATCCTCCCCGTCGTGAACGACGAGGATTCCTACGAAGCAAAGAGGTTTAACTGAGTTGCTTTTCGGTGGGTTAACACTTCATTGGAATGTGCTTTC
>JBEAQB010000156.1:0-3456 GCA_041164125.1 Cyanobacteriota bacterium | reverse complement strand
CCCAAAGGCCACTTCCACGCCGGTGTCATCGACAGAAGATCCGTAGATATCGAATTGTTTAATGCCTAAGGCCTTGGCTCCCTGGTGGGCATAATCGGCGATCGCCTGAATATCGAGCATAGTTTTTTCAGTTTCCTAATAGTTGGGATAAGAGTTCAGTAATTGCTTGCGAAGTGTTCCAAAGGTTCATCAAAATCTGGGGCCAGCCAAATCAGTCCCTTGGCAGAACCCCGTTGGCGACGTTTTTTAATAGGGGCTGAAATCTCTTGGACAGTAATATACAGTTCCTTACCTTCAAAATTTTTAGGTAGAGGTTCCTTTAAACTTATCCGACCATTATGACAAATTGCCTTAACCGTAATCATCATTTGACTCCTCAGATAGTCTGTCTTTACCGGCCACCAACGGTGATGGAATCGACTTTGATATGGGGCTGACCGACGGTGACATATACACTGCCGCTAACGGAACCACAGAAGCCCGCTGCTAACCCTAAATCCTCGGATGACATGGAAATTTTATTCATAATGTCGGTGGCTGTGCCGATGAGGGTTGCGCCTTTTAATGGTTTAGTGATCTGGCCATTTTCAATCAAATAGGCTTCAGAAACGGCGAAGTTAAATTCCCCTGTGGCACCAACACTGCCGCCCCCCATTTGTTTGCAATAAATGCCTTTTTCGACAGAGTTAAATAGGTCATCAACACTGTATTCCCCTGGGGCAATGTAGGTATTCCGCATCCGTGACGCGGCGGCGTAGGCATAACTTTGACGACGACCGCTGCCGGTGCGGGGATGGCCGGTGCGGACTGATCCGGTGCGATCGGCGATGAAGTTTTTCAGAATACCGTTTTCAATTAACAAGGTGCGTTGGCTGGGCATCCCTTCATCGTCCATATCAATGGTGCCAAAGGCTTGATCGGTGATGCCTTCATCCCAAGCAGTAAGGTTTTCGTGGGCAATTTTTTCCCCTTTCTTATCCAAAAACGGCGTGGTTTTATGTTCAATCTGGGTGGTTTCTAACAAGTGGCCACAAGCTTCATGGAAAATAACGCCTCCAAACTGGTTGGCCATAATGATCGGATAATTGCCCGACTCCACATAGTCTGCATAGAGCATTTTGGCGGCGGAGTCAGCCACTTCCTGGGCCGCGGTTTCTGCATTCCAGGTGCGTAAATAATCAGGATTGCTGGTATCACCGGAGCGTTTACCAATGGAAGTACGATGTTCCCCATCGGCACACAGCAAGGAGAACCCGACGGATTGGGTAAGGCGGATATCCCGCGCAAAGGTGCCATCACTGGCGGCCACTAATACTTCTTGCCAGTCCCGAAAATAGGCAGCGCGGCGGGATTGGGCATGCTTGGCATAGTGGTCTAGTTTTTGGTTGGCCCCGAGTAAAATATCGCTCATTTCCTGCATCGGGCTGCAACGATCTAACCAACGATCTTTCCCCTTCGCGCTGGCATAGTCCCGAAACATTTCCAGGTTGAGTTCAGGAATAAAAGACCGGGGGGAAGGCATGGTTAGCCCTAAAATTGAGAGGCCTTTTTCTAACGCCGTCCGCAGTCCCGCAAAAGAAAGATCATTAGTGCTTACATAGCAATCTGATTTGCCCCGATAAACCCGCACCCCACACCCACTGGATAGTCGGGGGGTCAAGCTCGTGATGGCTTCGTCCTCGGCTAAGCAACTGACGTAATTGACCTTTTCGAGAAAGAATTCCACAAAGTCCGCACCAGCGGCCCGTCCTAGTCCCAACAGTGTGGAGAGGGATTGTCGCCATTTTTCGTCCAGGCGATCGCGGTTGAGGCTAAAGTCAAGGCTAGGCAAGTCTTTGGAAAGCAACAAGGTGGGGGGCATGATGATTCTTTTTCTCTCAGTTGTGCGAAACATTTCTTAATGTATTTTACCCAGTGTAGCGCGGGTGTTGTTGCCTTGATTGCCCAGGACAAGTCAGTATCAGGTAAGACGCTAAAGCTGTGCCGCAGAAAAGAGGTCAACGTGTTAAAAGTCTTGCATCTCTCAGATATTCACATGGGCAGTGGGTTTTCCCATGGCCAGATTAATCCGGCCACGGGGCTGAATACCCGACTAGAGGATTTTGTCAAAGCCTTACGACTGTGTATAGACCGGGCCATTGCCGAACCGGCGGATCTAGTCTTATTTGGGGGAGATGCCTTTCCCGATGCGACGCCGGCTCCCTATGTCCAAGAAGTGTTTGCCGCCGAATTTCGCCGTTTAGCGGATGCCAACATTCCCACCGTGTTATTGGTGGGCAACCATGATCAGCACTCCCAGGGCATTGGCGGCGCTAGTTTGTGTATTTATCGCACCCTGGCGGTTCCCGGTTTCATCGTTGGCGATCGCCTGGAAACCCATCTGATCCCCACGGCCAATGGGGATATTCAAGTTGTCACTCTGCCATGGTTAACGCGATCTACTCTGTTAACCCGCCCGGAAACGGAGGGCTTATCCCTGGAAGGGGTCAATGCTTTGTTACTGAAAAAACTCGAACCCATTTTAGAGGCGGAGGTTCGGGCCCTTGATCCCCACTTACCGACCATTTTGCTGGCCCATGTGATGGCGGATCGGGCAACTTTTGGGGCCGAGAAATTTCTGGCGGTCGGTAAAGGCTTTACCATCCCCCTGGCGTTATTCGTCCGCCCTGAATTTGACTATGTGGCCCTGGGTCACGTCCATAAGCACCAAAATTTGAATCCCGACAATAATCCTCCGGCAGTCTACCCCGGCAGCATTGAACGGGTAGACTTTGGGGAAGAAAAAGAAGAGAAAGGTTATGTCTGGCTTGAAATTAAACGGGGGAAGGTGGATTGGCAGTTTTGCCCCCTGCCCGCTCGACCCTTTAAAACCGTGAAGGTTGATGTCACCGCAGCGGCAGATCCTCAAGCAGCAATTTTAGGGGCGATCGCCGCCGCAAACCTCAATGATGCCGTTGTGCGCTTACTTTACCAAATCCGTTCCGAGCAATTAGAACACGTCGATAACCGTGCTTTACAAGCTGCGCTGACACCGTGTCATTCCTACACCATCAAGCCAGAATTGGCCAGTCAACTAACCCGCCGCCATTTACCTGAATTAAGTTCAGAGGCCGTGCTTGATCCCCTTGCGGCTCTACGTACTTATCTAGATAACCGTGAAGATATTCAGGCATTAAAGCCCGACCTCTTGGCAGCGGCAGATCATTTGCTGACGCAAGACACCGAATCCGGTTGGGTAGAAGCCTAACCACCGTAATTCCAGCCGGTACTTTCCAGCAACAGGGGATCGCCGTCGTTGATGACCTGGGCGCCGATCACTTCCCCCACAAATACCGTATGGTCGCCATGGGCGACCTCGCCTACCACGCGACATTCCACAAACCCCAGGCAATCTTTCAACACCGGGCAACCCGTTTCCGGAGCATCCATCGCTTCAAAGGTTTCAAATTTATCCCC
>JBEAQB010000155.1:0-4062 GCA_041164125.1 Cyanobacteriota bacterium | reverse complement strand
GCCTTTAGAAGAGATACGAGCATTGCCGTCCATCTAGCGTTTCTCCCGCTTGGTTCACGCCCTAGAAACTAATCTGAACAGTCTTATAAAACTCTGTCAAGAATCAAAAATCGCTATTTTTAGCCCGTGGTTTCGACAAACTGATGTGTCCCGCGCCAGATTTTTGATAGAATACCCCCTAGCTTAGTGCTAACTGTTTACCCCTTATTGCCGTGGTTTTAGCCTCCTCATCCCGTCCACAAACCGCCCCCTCTTCGTCTTTGCCGCCGGAGGATTTAAAGTCATGGTTACAGGCACTCAGTCAGCGGATTATTGACGGTGTTATCCAGGGGCATCCCCCCTCAGCGCAGCTATCTCGGCAAGAAGCGTTACAGTTAGCGGCGATCGACGGTGAAGACAACATTCTCTTGCTCTGCGCGGCAGCTGATCGCATTCGTCAGGCCTGCTGTGGCAATGTGGTGGATCTGTGCAGTATTATCAACGTCAAATCAGGCAATTGCTCAGAAAATTGCGGTTTTTGCTCCCAGTCTAGTCATCATGCCGGCACCGATTCCCCCATCTACGGCTTGAAAAGCTCGGCAGAAATTTTAGAACAGGCCAAAGCAGCCGCAGCCGCAGGAGCAAAACGCTTTTGTCTCGTCAGTCAAGGTCGCGGCCCGAAATATAACAGCCCCAAGGATAAAGAATTTACAGAAATTTTAGCCACAGTCCGTCAGATCATTGCTGAAACGGCCATTAAACCCTGTTGTGCCCTGGGAGAGGTGACTGAGGAACAAGCACAACAACTGAAGGCAGCCGGGGTCACCCGTTATAACCACAACCTTGAAGCATCAGCCAACTATTACGACAAAATTGTCACAACTCACACCTGGCAAGACCGGGTTGATACCGTTCAAAATTTGAAAAAAGCCGGTATTCAAGCTTGTACCGGTGGCATCCTGGGCATGGGGGAAAGTTGGGAAGACCGTATTGATCTGGCCCTCGCCTTGCGGGAACTCGAGGTGGAATCTGTCCCGCTCAATTTACTCAATCCCCGCACCGGAACTCCCTTAGGGCATGTCAAGAAGTTAACGCCCTATGAAGCCCTAAAGGCGATCGCCATTTTTCGTTTCATCTTACCCCAACAGATTATCCGCTATGCTGGGGGACGAGAAGCGGTGATGGGGGAACTGCAAGCTCTCGGGCTACAAGCTGGCATCAATGCTATGCTGGTGGGTCATTATCTGACAACCCTGGGACAACCCCCAGAACAAGATCAACACCTGTTAGCCTCCCTCGGTCTTGAAGGGGGAGAAGCCCCCATCCCCGGTGAATACCAACCCTGACTCCAACCTTGATTCTGTACTAGACGAAACGGTGAGGCCGACTAAACCATCGCTCCTAGCGGAAGTGTTTTTGGCGATCGCCGGTTTACTGCTAACTGCTTTTGCAACCTTTGTGGAAGCTTACATCACCAACCCCCCCTGGCAATGGTGGGAACAGGGCATCTATCCGAATTCCCTGGGCATCACCTATCAAGTGGGAGCCGTCTTATTGACAGCCTGTGTCGCCGGGGCCAACGCCGGGGCAATCGCCCAGTTGGGCTATGTTCTACTGGGATTGGGGTGGTTACCAATTTTTGCCTTTGGGGGCGGCTGGGATTATTGGCAACAACCAACGTTTGGTTATTTACTCGGTTTTATTCCGGGGGCCTGGTGCTGCGGTTGGTTAGCCTATCGCTCCCATGCCAGAATTGAACGGCTAGCAGTGAGTGCCTTGGCCGGGCTGGGGGTTATCCATCTGACGGGCATTTTATACCTGGTTTTTCTGGCGGTTTTCAACCCCGGTAATCCCCCCGTGCTTCCCCTCACTTATTTATCAACCGCCCTAATGACCTTTTCTGTCTCGGTGCTACTTGGTCAAAGTATTGTGGTCTGCATGAGCGCTGTATTTGCCTATTTTCTTCGGAAACTTCTCTTTTATTCGTGAATGTTACGATCCTTTACCTTCCGTAAAAATCCTCTCTTTTGGCAGGTGGCGATCGCCGGACTGGTGGTGGATCAGGCCAGCAAGATTTGGGTTGCTCAAACCTTCGCAACCGTGGGAACCAGTTGGGCGATCTGGCCATCCGTTTTTCACCTGACCTATGTGCTGAATACGGGGGCCGCCTTTAGTGTCTTCCGGGGCGGGGTCGGATGGTTAAAGTGGTTATCCTTGGGCGTGAGTTTAGGGCTCATCGTTTTTGCGGGGAGAACCCCCCTGCGCCCCCTAGAACAGTTGGGTTATGGTTGCATTTTGGCCGGCGCTTTTGGCAATGGAATTGATCGCTTCCTCATGGGTTATGTCGTTGATTTTTTGGATTTTCGGCTGATTAATTTTCCTGTGTTTAACCTCGCTGATGTGATGATTAATCTTGGCATTGGTTGTTTGTTAGTTGCCAGCTTTCGCCCCCTGCCCCCCTCCCATCCCAAAGACGGTTGACCAGCGCCCCGGTTGGGATGAGGTATCCTTTAGCCGCCGTTAGTGACGGCTTGCCAGTAACTGTGTTGCATGCCCCGGAAGATTAAGTGGCGATCGCCGATTAGGTGGATTTTGGGGTTACTGTTCTGGTCTTGTAGATGCTGTTGTAAAAAATCGCCGTCGCCCCCGGTGCATAGGATGGAACTGTGGGGAAAGCGATCCAGCCAATCGTTAAGATAATCCCGTAATCCGGCTAACGTAGAGTAGATGACGCCGCTCAAAATCGCCTCTGACGTGTTGCCTGCCCACCGATCCGGCAACCTTGGCGGCAAAGTCAATGTGGGCAAAGCCGCGGTGCGATCGCCGAGGGCGTGGAGTTGTAGACCCAAACCTGGTAAAATTGCGCCGCCCACCAAACACTGTTGATCGTCCACCGCCGTTAGGGTTAGCGCCGTTCCCCCATCAATCACTAAACAGGGAAAGCCATAGGTTCTCCCTGCCCCCAATACGGCTAATGCTCGGTCAATGCCCAGGGTGGGATAGAGATTGTTTAAGGGAATCGTTTCTAAGGTTAATCGCTGGGGCTGATAGCTTAGCCACTGGTCTGTTTGAGACGGTACAACGGAGGCTAAAACAAGGGGAATTGTGCCCAATAACGACGATAACGCTTCCGGCACAATATTGTGGGAGGTATGCCAAGTGTGTTGAATGTAATCCCCTTGAAATGCTGCCCAATGAAGGTGGGAATTACCAATCATTAAGGCCAACCAATCCCTTTGCATTTTTATTGAATTCCCTTGAGAGACAATCTATCAATCCGGTAATTGATATTGATCCACAATTTGCTTGGCAAAAGCTGGCACATGATCATCGAGCTTTTCGGGATAATTACGTTTTACATACAAATAATTACGGGTGAAGTGGGAATCAATGGAAAATCGCGCATATTCCAGTCCCGTTGGCCCAATTTTATCGATCACCACCCCCATGAGTTTAGCCACCCACATAGGTAGGGTAACGGCTTTATCGTAAGCCACAATGCCTTGCTGCACCGCTTGTTGGCGATCGCCACTTTGACTGACTTCCCCGGTCTCTAGTTGATCCCGCACCAGATCTAACATTTCCTGGCCGGTTTCATTGCGTACCACCAGCCATTGCCAGCCAAAGGGGGCCCCCATATAGCCCACCACCAGATCCGCCAGCCCATTGACGTAATCAAAACAGCTCATACAGGAGGGAGCAAAGACTTCCTTCAGTTGGTTGGTTTTTAAACCAAAAAAGGGCACCAACTCTGTTGATCCATCCTCGTGTTTGAAATGTACCCGGAAATCTTGCATAAATTCGTAATAGACCACCGTTTCAGGGGATTTACTGGTGGTTTCCAAAAATTTCTTTAACCCCTCCCGGGAGACGTTATCCACACAGGGCGTTCCCAACACATACAGTTTCTCTAATCCCAGCTGTTTTTCCACTGCCCGCAACGCTTGGATTTGACACCCCACCCCAATCACTAACAGCCGTTTCAGCCCTGATTTTTCTACCTCTTCTAACACTGATAAATTGGGAGACAGAGTTGGTTTATTCACCTTTGCAGCTAATACCTCTGCCGGTGTCCGGGCAATC
>JBEAQB010000154.1:0-3598 GCA_041164125.1 Cyanobacteriota bacterium | reverse complement strand
ACTCCGATGAAGAGCGATCGCCAGACATTTTCTGGATATCGTTACCCAAACGAGTGAGTTGCCATATCCTACGGCGCACCGCGTAGCGGATCTCTGCGCGATCGCCGCTGTCATCAATTTGCAAACATGACTAAAATAGACAACACAGACTGTTGTAGACCAAGCCATCGGAAACGTTCATGACTGCCACTCTCCTTGTTGATAAGCAAAAAGTCGAAAATCCCCCCTTGGAATTGCACTATCTCGGGGATAAGGTGTTGCGCCAACCCGCTAAACGCATTGCTAAGGTCGACGACTCGATCCGGCAATTGGCAATGGATATGCTCCAAACCATGTATAGTTCCCACGGCATTGGCTTAGCTGCGCCCCAGGTCGGGATTAATAAGCAATTATTAGTGGTGGATTGCGAACAGGATAAGCCTGAGGCCCCTCCCCTGATTCTGATTAATCCTCAAATCACCGCTATGAGCGAGGAATTGTGTGTTGTTGAGGAAGGCTGTTTAAGTATTCCCAATGTTTATCTTGATGTCACCCGTCCCAAGGTGATTGAAGTGAGTTATAAAGACGAACATGGCCGCCCTCAGAAACGCCAATTTAGCGACTTACCGTCCCGGGTCATCCAGCATGAAATGGACCACCTCAATGGCGTGATGTTTGTGGATCGGGTAACCAGTGCCTTAGCATTGGCGGAGTCTCTTAAGAAAGAAGGGTTTTCTCTGCAGGCGGTTAAGCCGATTAAGTGATTAGGGATGATTGATGGTGAACGGAGATCAGGGCTTGAGCGCTGTTGGTGAGCACTGAACGTCAAAAAACTGGTTTAATCAAGAATCTGTCCTGTTCTCACATTGAAGGTGAATGTTTGATGACCCCCAAAAGCGGTATACTTCTACTTCTTTCTTGCATTGCGGCGATCGCCGCCGTTGGTTGCGTATTTGAATTATCATCGGGGCAACCGGAGTTGGGTAGCACAACCACCACGGCCATTTTGTTGGCTAGCGTCCCCTTAACGGCGATCTTTTTCTGGATTGCCGTCCAGGATACCCGCGCCAACATGAAATAATGACAGAGTGGATTCTGCACAAAATCCGACACTGTGTGATCCCCCACCTGCCATCCGAGGCTAATACTCGGATTTTTAGTTAGGCCTGGGGTTTTGTCCCTTATCTCTACTATTTGTTTGCCCACTAGCCCAGCCACCATGTCCGATCCCCAACCCCCATCTAACCTTGATGACATTCGTGCTACTCGCCTCGAAAAAGCAGCACACCTCAGACAATTAGGACTCAATCCCTATGCTTATCGTTGGGAGATCACACACCAAGCCGCCGATCTACAAGCAATTTACCGAGATTTACCCAACGGTGTAGAAATTGAGGTTGAGGTGGCGATCGCCGGTCGAATTTTAGCGCGACGGGTAATGGGGAAATTAGCCTTTTTTACGGTGCAAGACGAAAGCGGTGTGATTCAGCTCTATCTTGACAAGAAGCGGCTCACTGAAACAATGCCCGACCTGGAAAACCCCTTTAATTTACTCAAAAAAGTCAGTGATGCGGGGGATATTCTCGGGGTCACTGGTACCCTCAAACGCACAGATAAGGGAGAATTATCCATTTACGTCAACAAATATGCCATTTTGACCAAATCTCTGCTGCCGCTACCGGATAAATGGCATGGCTTAACTGATACAGAAAAACGCTATCGTCAGCGTTATGTTGATTTAATCGTTAACCCCACGGTGCGCCAGACCTTCCGTCGCCGGGCCGAAATCACCACCGCCATCCGTCGTTACCTAGAAGACCAAGGGTTTATTGAAATTGAGACCCCGGTTTTCCAGAGTGAAGCTGGGGGCGCCGAGGCACGCCCCTTTATCACCCACCACAACACCCTCGATATGCCCCTCTCTTCGTATTGCTACGGAGTTACATCTAAAACGCTTGGTCGTCGGCGGCTTTGAGAAGGTTTTTGAACTAGGACGCATCTTTCGCAACGAAGGGGTTTCCACCCGCCATAATCCTGAATTTACCTCCATTGAAGTGTACCAAGCTTACGTAGACTACACCGAAATGATGGCATTGACGGAGGGAATTGTGACCGCCGCGGCCCAACGGGTGTTGGGGGAATTGACACTAACTTATCAAAACCAAGCCATTGACTTAACGCCCCCCTGGCAACGGATCACCATGCACGATGCGGTTAAAGCTGCTACGGGGATCGATTTTCGGGAATTTACCGATCTGGCTGCCGCCAAAAAAGTCGCTGAGGAAGCGGGCATTGGGGTGCCAGAGGACTGCCCTTCTTTGGGGCATTTACTGAATCACGCCTTCGAGCAAAAAGTCGAAGCGACCTTAATTCAACCCACTTTTATTATTGATTTCCCCGTCGAAATTTCCCCCCTTGCTAAGCCCCACCGTGACAAACCGGGGTTGGTAGAACGGTTTGAGCTTTTTGTGGTGGGTCGGGAGTTGGCCAATAGTTTTTCGGAGTTGACCGATCCCGTGGATCAACGGCAGCGCTTGGAGGCCCAGGCGGCCAAAAAAGCGGCCGGGGATTTAGAGGCCCACGACGTCGATGAAGATTTCCTCACCGCACTGGAGTATGGGATGCCCCCCACTGGCGGGTTAGGCATTGGCATCGATCGCCTAGTGATGCTGTTAACGGACTCTCCCAGTATTAGGGATGTGATTGCCTTTCCGTTATTAAAAAGTCAGGCAGCGAGCCTAACGGCATCAGCGTCTGATTAGGACAGGGGTTATGGTGAGCGTCCAGATAGATCGCCGCTCAATGTTCACCCGTGATGGTGTTCGCTTAGATGCAGATTTATATTACCCGCAAGGGGAAGGGCCGCTGCCGGCCCTGTTAATGCGGCAACCCTACGGACGGGCGATCGCTTCCACGCTAGTGTATGCCCATCCGCGCTGGTATGCGGCCCAGGGTTACCTTGTCGTCATTCAAGACGTGCGGGGGCGGGGGACATCGGCCGGACGTTTTGAGTTATTTACCCATGAGGTCGAAGATGGGCAAGATTGCCTGAATTGGGTAGCTCAGTTGCCGGAATGTGACGGGACAGTAGGGATGTATGGATTTTCTTACCAAGGCATGACCCAACTCTACGCCGCAGCCAACCACGCGCCGCAATTAAAAACGATTTGTCCCGCGATGATTGCCTGGGACCTATATCAAGATTGGGCCTATGAAAATGGGGCATTTTGTTTACAAAATAATTTGGGCTGGGCGTTACAATTGGCCGCTGAGTCTGCCAAGTTAAAGGGCGATCGCCATCAGTTTGCCCAGTTAGCCCAATTGGCACGGACTTATGATTTTAATGACCCCATTCCCGCCAAGCCGGACAGGTTTCAGGCCTTGGCCCCGGATAGTTTCTACCATGACTGGATCAGTCGAGATCAAGCAGATCCCTATTGGCAACGGCGATCGCCCCACCAACGTTGGCGCACCCCAGACATTCCCGTCTTACAGATTGGGGGCTGGTTTGATCCCCATTTACGGGGGAATTTACGGCTATTTCAGACGTTAAAACAGGCTCAAGTTCCCCAGAAATTAGTCATTGGCCCTTGGGGACATTTTCCCTGGGGACGGCGAT
>JBEAQB010000153.1:0-2675 GCA_041164125.1 Cyanobacteriota bacterium | reverse complement strand
TAATCAAAAACCTGGGAATAGGTCCGACGATAACGGTCAATAAATTCCCGACCTTCGACAGCAGAAACGCCTACTTCCCGGGCAAATCGTTGGGATCCCATACCGTAAATAACACCAAAGTTAATGGTTTTTCCTAAGTTACGTTCGGCGGGGGTAATATCCTCTTTTCCTAATAATAATTTTGCGGTAACAGCATGAACATCTTGGCGATCGCCGTAGGCTTGTAATAAAACCGGCTCTTGAGATAAATGGGCAAGAATACGCAGCTCAATTTGGGAGTAGTCAGCCGAGACTAAAATCCAATCTGCTTGCGGAATAAACGCCTGGCGAATTTGACGGGAAAAGACTGATCGAATGGGAATATTTTGTAAATTAGGGTTAGAAGAAGATAAACGCCCTGTTGCCGTTACGGCTTGATTAAAATCGGTGTGGATCCGTTGAGTTTTAGGGTTGACTAAAGCGGGTAAGGCATCCACATAAGTTGACTTTAGTTTTGCTAAAGTACGATGCTCCAAAATGTAGTCGATAATAGGATGATCACCCTGTAACTTTTCCAAGGTAGCGTGATCAGTAGAATATCCTGTCTTTGTTTTGCGAGATTTCTTGCGATTTAGACCCAGCTTTTCAAATAAAATTTCTCCCAGTTGCTTAGGAGAACTGAGATTAAAGGATTCCCCTGCCGCATCATAGGCGGACGTTTCAATGGTCGCCAAATCTGTATCTAATTGTTGGGAAAGCTGTTTCAAATAATCACTATCAATGCGAATTCCTTGATCTTCCATAAAAGCAAGAATTGGCTCCAATGGTTGTTCAATCTCTTTGAAGATATTAAATAATTCTGATGACTGACTCAGGAGAGTAGTTAGTTTTCCCTGCAAAAGATAGGTGCTATAGCAGTCTAAGCCACAATATTGGGCAGCGGTTTCTAAATCCAAATCAGCAATGGTTTGATTTTTGCCAAGACCTAATTCTTTAAAACTCAGCGCGATAAAATCTGGCAAATAACGACGACATAACTCCGTCAAATTATGGGTTAGCTCCGGGTGAAGGACATAGCTGGCCAGCATTGTGTCCATCACAACCCCTTTGAGGTTAATGCCATAGTGGTGCAGAATACGACGATCAAACTTGGTATTTTGTAAAACTTTAGGATGGACTTCACTCTCTAACAGCGGCTTCAATTGCCTTAAAACCTCTGCAAGGGGTAATTGGGCCTGCTTGTGATGTCCAAGGGGAATATAAGCGACTTGATCCACTTGTTTCCCCCAGGCACAACCAATCCCAATCAAATTAGCCTGCAAGGGATCAAGACCACTCGTTTCTGTATCCCAGGCGACGGGATTATAGCGATCAGTATAGCATTTAAGTTCATCAATCAGCGTAGCAAGTTGTTGAGTCTCTGTAATAATTTGAGGCTGAATTCTATCAGTCAATGGTGGAGGCGACTTGCTTTCTGATCTAGATTGAGGTTGACTAAATAATGACAGTTGCTGATTATTATCCAGCTTGGGAAGGGTTGGTTGAGGTGAATCAATAATCGCCACAGGCAACTCTTCACCACTAAAATAAATTTGCAACTCCTGCAGTTTTTCAATGAAAGTCCGCAGTTCGAGTTTTTCGAGTAATGGCACCAGGCGATCGCCAGAAAATCCTGATAGTTGAAAATCTTCTAATGGTGTAGAAAGGGGAACATTCAAAACAATTTGAGCCAACATTTGGGAGTGGAGAGCATCATCTTTTCCCGTTTCCAATTTAGTTTTTAACGCCCCTTTGATTTTGGTTAGATTATTATAAATATTTTCTAAAGTTTGATATTCCGTTAATAACTTTACCGCAGTTTTTTCGCCAATTCCTTTCACCCCAGGGATACAGTCAGATTTATCCCCACAAAGTGCTTTAAAATCGACAATTTGTTCCGGGGCAACCCCCATTTTTTCAATCACCCCCTCCCGATTAAATTCTTGATAACCACTGTTACTGGAGAATGGATTACGGGTTAAATATAAAACTGAAATTTGTTTATCGGGATCCACCAATTGAAATAAATCTCGATCACCACTGAGAATCTTGACTTGATAACCCGCCAGACTTCCCTGCTGGGCCAATGTCCCTAAAATATCGTCTGCTTCAAAACCCGCATAAGTGATAGTTTGTAGATTTAACGCGGCTAATAACTGCTGTAAATAGCTCAGATCCGTGATGAAATCTTCTGGGGTTTCCTGGCGATCGGCTTTGTAGTTTACATCAGCTTCATGGCGAAAGGTCGGTTCCCGGCGATCAAAGGCAATGGCGATCGCCTCAGGCTTTTGAGACTCAACTACCTGAACCAAAGAATTCAAAAAACCAAAACATACACTAGTCGGAATCCCCGTTGCAGTCCTCAGTGGGCCTTTTTTGGATAATGCAAAGGCATAATAAGCGCGAAATGCCAGAGAATGGCCATCAACCAGTAATAACAACGGAGATTTAGTCGCCATAAGTATGCTTAGGAAAAGTAAGGCTCAAAATACAAAAGTCTTCCCATGAATAGTAGGAAGACTTTTGAAGAAAGAGAGAACTTGGCATCGGACTATTGTGCCGAGGGGCAACCCCCAGAGTATCGTCGCCGCTGTGCCGTTTCACAACCGAGTGCGGGATGGAATCGGAGTGGGTCCAGAACGCTAAAGACACCAAGA
>JBEAQB010000152.1:0-6977 GCA_041164125.1 Cyanobacteriota bacterium | reverse complement strand
TTACGTCCTGATGTGGATGTGTCCCGGGGACAGATTAAACTTTTCTGCAATCAAGTCTTTGTCAGTGATCATTGTGAAGAAGTACTTCCGGAATTTTTAATGCCCTTACGGGGGGTAATTGACAGTACAGATATTCCCCTTAATGTTTCCCGTAGTGCTTTAACGAACCATCGCACAGTGCGTCGCATAGCAGATTACATTGCCAAGAAGGTTGGCGATCGCCTTAAATCTCTTTACGAGGAAAACCCAGAAGAATACTTAAAATGCTGGGAAGATATCGGCACCTTTGTTAAGTTTGGCTCCTTGAAGGAGGAAAAGTTCAAACAACAAGTGGAAGATGTTTTACTCTATCGCACCACATATCAGGGGACAGGGGAGACCACAGAGCCTACCGTTGAAGTCCTCACGGAAGAGGGGGACGCTTGGTCGGAACCGACCCAGAATGACGCGGTAAATCCCTATGAAAAAGCAGGCTACACGAGCCTAAAGCGTTATTTAGAACGGAATAAGGAACGTCACGAAAATCGTGTTTTCTACTGCACTGACCAGACCACCCAAGGAACTTACGTTGAGCTTTACAAAAATCAAGGGATTGAGATCCTATTTATGGATTCTTTCATTGATACCAATTACTTTATTCCCTTCCTAGAAAAGGAATATAGTGATGTCAAATTCTCACGGGTGGATTCGGAACTCGATGAGAGCTTACTCGCAGAAGATAAAGCCAGTGACATCGTTGATCCCACTACGAATAAATCCCGCAGTGAACAAATTAAAGAAATTTTTGAAAAGGCGTTGAATAATCCCAATGTCAATATCAAAACCCAGTCCCTCAAAGCTGATGATCCCAAAACGACGCCGCCGGCGATCGTCTTACTCCCTGAAGCCATGCGCCGTCTCCAGGAAATGACCGCTATGATGCAACAAAAGTCCATGGGCTTTCCTGAGCAACATATTTTGGCGATCAATACTAACCACCCCCTAATCCAAAATATTCTTTCCCTCAGTCAAGGCAGCATTGTGACGGGCAGTGGAGACTCCCCGTCTGCCGAGTTAGCCAATTCCCTCTGTCAACATGTTTATGACCTGGCATTGATGGCTCAAAAAGGATTTGACGCTGAGGGAATGAAGGGCTTTATTGAACGGTCAAATGCCGTGCTGACCCGTTTAACCCAATAGGTCTCGCGGCTATTTTGATGGCCATAACCCCCGCCATCAAAATAGCCTGAATGCCCTCCAGTTTTGGTATCGTCCAATCGTTTGATCGACAGATGGAAATTTATCGTCTACCGGCGCTTGCAGATAATTACATTTTTGTTTTGTACGATCGCCGTCAGAACGTCGCGGCAGTCGTTGATCCAGCAGTGGCAAAGCCAGTCTTAGCCTGTTTAGCCACTCTGGATGTTCCCTTGGTGGCCATTTATAACACCCATCACCACGGCGATCATGTGGGTGGGAACCAAGACCTGATGCAGCACTTTCCTGAGCTAAGGGTCTATGGCGGCGCAGAAGACCGGGGACGTATCCCTGGTCAAACCGTCTTTCTTAAAGACGGCGATCGCCTAGAATTCGGCGGGCGGTCAGGCACCGTTTATTTTGTGCCGGGCCATACCCGGGCTCATATCGCCTATTATTTTGCTCCGGCAGCCGGGGAGGTCGCCGGGGATTTGTTTTGCGGCGATACCTTGTTTGCGGGGGGCTGCGGTCGCTTATTTGAAGGGACGCCGACCCAAATGGTTAACTCCATCGGTCGGTTACGCCAACTGCCGGATCAAACCCGGGTTTGGTGCGCCCATGAATATACCCTCGGCAATCTTAATTTTGCTCTGACTGTCGATCCAGACAATGCCGATTTACAACAGCGTTTTCAAGAAGTACAGTTTGCCCGCCAGCGGGGAGAGGCGACGGTTCCTTCCTGGTTGGGAGTCGAAAAAAGTACCAATCCTTTTTTACGTTGGGAAGATCCTGCCTTACAGGCTGTCACCGGCTATCAAGATCCAGTGAGGGTTTTCGGTAAACTACGTGGCATGAAAGACAACGTCTAAACGGCCCCTAACGCAAGCCGAGCCATGCCAATACCCCTTGATCGGTAAAATATTCGATGATCAAAATCAATAAAAACCCCACCATTGCGGCCCGACCGTTGAGTTTTTCGGCATAGTTATTAAAGCCAAACTTTGGATCTTCTTGTTGGGGTGTCTGGCTCGGTTTAAGGTCTTCACTCATGGGAGTCACGGGTAGTTAACAATTCTTTACTTTTTAACGTGAGTTAGGCACTCCGTCAACTCAGGTTAGCTTTCCGCGCTCGGAAACAACTGGGCGGTAGCGAAGGCTGCCGACGGGCTGACCACGGTCATGGATCGTTGTACTTCAGCCTCGGCGATCGCCATTTCGTCTAACCATTGCCAGACCAGTTGCATGAGGGAGTCTAACCCACGACGCGTGACAGCAGAAATTGACAAACAGGGGGCGCCGCTTAGCCTGGTTAGTTCTGCGGCAATTTCTCCGATCATGGCTTCATCTAAGGCGTCAATTTTATTCAAGGCAATGATTTGAGGACGTTCCGTTAAGCCTCGACCATAAGCCGCCAGTTCTTGACTGATCACCTGAAAATCGGCGATGGGATCAGGACTGGTTACATCAACCACATGCAGCAATAAACGGGTGCGCTCAATGTGGCGCAAAAATTCATGCCCCAGACCGACTCCGGCTGAAGCGCCGGCAATTAAGCCTGGTATATCCGCAAAAACCGTACCATCTCCGGTGGGTTTACGCACCACCCCCAGATTGGGGATTAAGGTGGTAAAGGGATAATCGGCAATTTTGGGTCGGGCCGCTGATAAGGCGGCAATTAGGGTTGATTTACCCGCATTCGGTAAACCAATAATGCCCACCTCCGCTAAAAGTTTTAATTCCAACTTTAGCCGCCGTTGTTCCCCGTCTAAGCCTGGCAAGGCATATTCCGGAGCACGGTTACGATTACTCAAAAAATGTTGATTGCCTAAACCGCCCTTGCCCCCTAACGCGACACAAAGTTGTTGGCCATGGTTAACTAAATCCCCTACCAGACACTGAGCATCAAGGTCATAGACCACGGTGCCACAGGGTACCGGCACAATCACATCTTTGCCATTCGCTCCAGTACAATTGCTAGACCCCCCCCGCTTACCCTCTTCGGCCTTAAATAATCGGGCATAGCGAAAATCCAACAGGGTTTGTAAATTTTGGTCTGCCTCAAAAATAACCGACCCGCCACGGCCGCCATTGCCCCCAGATGGCCCCCCGGCCGGCACATATTTTTCCCGCCGAAAGGACACCATGCCGTCGCCGCCTTTGCCCCCTTGTACTTCAACCTCTGCGTAATCAATAAATTGCATTCTTTAATCTAGCTTCCTCAGTAATGGCACCTTGCACTTTTAATTGTTGCGCAATTAAGTCACAGACGGCGATCGCCGCCCCGGGCTTGCCCCTCACCTGTGCTAATTGTTGGCGTACATGGTTTAATTGCTCCGGGTTATCCAGCCAAAACGTTAATGTTTCCGCGACCCCCGATGGGGTGAGATGACCCACCAATTCCGGGACAATTTCCCGGCCGGCCCACAAATTTGGCCAAGCAAATAACCGGTCCTGACTGACAATTAAGGCGTTAATAAGGCGAGCCAATAGTTGACCAACAAGGGGGAAACGCGCCAGCAGGCCAGGGACACCGTCCCAATAACGCATGGCTTCCAAGTGCTGGGTTGGCAGTAGTACAATCATTGGTACGTTTAATGCGCCAAGTTGGGCCGTATTGGCACCAACCGTGGTTAAGGCTGCACTTAATTGTTGTAAAGCGTTAAAGGCGGGGAACTGGCGACAAAGGGCAATGCGTAACCCCGTTGTGGTTAGTAAGTAAGGATCGCCTTGGTCTGGCGTAATCATTTCAGCACTGATGTTACCCATTTTTGCCACCATTGGGTTGTGAGCCGGATTAGCGTACTGAGCAAGTTGTTCAAGCGCCACTGTGGGGGCTAAAAAGAGTTGAAATTGGCAATCGGGATGGCTTTGGTGCACTGCATCGGCGATCGCCAATGTGAAAGGAACGCCCTGAGCCAATTTTTGCGGTTTGGAACCCGGCAGCAGCCCCACTAATGGTGGCGTTATGGGGGGGGCAATCTTGCTAGTGGGTTCTACGTCCACCATTAAATCTCCCACCACAGTGGCTTTGGATTGCCAAAGCTTGGGTAGCGACTGGCGGACACGTTCGTTCATCACTGCATAGGCATCAATCCAGCGGGGCCAGCGGGCATCCCATTCCGCATAAATCACTGTGCGGTAACCCAAACGCTTGCCAATGATTAGGGGGAAAATTTGATCGCCGCCCAAAAACAAGACAACGCCCGCTGGATACCAATCCCAATGCTCAGCGGTTTGCCCCCAGAGTAAAAAATCCCAAAACCGTTGGCTTTCTTGCACCCGATCCACCTCGGGATAGGTGCGCACTACCTCCGCTTCTTGACCCATGGCGTGGGGACAGGGGGATAATATCACCGAAATTCTGAGGCGATCGCCACTGTCATCAAACTGTTGTCGAAGGGCCTTAACGACTGGTAGAACCCAGGTGGTGATTTCCCCAGGGCCATTAGACAAAATTAGAATATCGACGGGTTGTGTTAACGTCACACCCTTGAAAGGAAGCACCACTGCGCCGTTTTACCTCAGTTTATGACCTGGTTAAACCAGGGGGGAGTCACAGGTTCTCGTTTTCGTTTCCGAGTCTAAGCTCGGTCTACTACCACGCAGAACGCCCAAGGACGCCCATATTTTTCAAGCATAGATCAAAAAACGTTGTTGGCAGTCACCAACGCAGTAGCCACTTCTCAGCCATTATAACCCAGCTATACTTTGGTGGCTCGATTGCTGCTTCGTTCCACTTCCCGGACTTTTTTCCCCCGCCAAAATAGCCGGATGGGAGATCCGAAAAAGCCTAATTGCTTGCGGAATTGTTTTTCGATATAGCGACGGTAATTGTCGTTAAAACGACTGGGATCGTTGACAAATAAGGCGATCGCCGGTGGTTGGGTGGAGACTTGGGTGCCGTAATAAATTTTGCCCTGTTTCCCTTGGCGGGAGGTGGGGGGAGAATGCCAACTAACTGCTTCTTCTAAGACATCATTGATCACGGCGGTGGTTACCCGACGGCGATGTTCGGCGGCGGCAATATCAACACAGTCCAGGATTTTTTGCACCCGCAGCCCCGTTTGGGCACTGACAAAAATCATCTCGGCCCACTCCATAAAATAAAGGCGAGCCATTAATTGTTCCCGGTGTTCGTAAATGGTGTAGGAATCCTTTTCCACGGCGTCCCATTTATTAATGACCAAAACCACCGCGCGCCCTTCTTCAATAATGCGTCCCGCTAACTTTAAATCCTGTTCTGTGACGCCGTCCAACACATCTAAAACAAACAAAACCACATCCGCCCGTTTAATCGCTTTAAAGGCACGGTTAATGCTGAAAAATTCCGCCCCATAATCGACATTTTTTTTGCGCCGGATGCCCGCCGTGTCAATCAGGCGATAACGTTTATCCCCCCGTTCCACCACCATATCAATGGCATCCCGGGTCGTGCCGGATATGGGACTCACGATCGCCCGTTGTTCCCCGGTAATGGCATTTAATAAACTGGATTTGCCTACATTGGGACGACCGACGATCGCCACTTTAATTTCCTCGTCTTCTTCCACTTCACGGGTGGGGGGTAAGTGCTCCAACAGGGCATCGAGTAAATCCCCCGTGCCGCTGCCGTGGATGGCGGAGATGGGGAAGGGTTCCCCCAGTCCTAAATGCCAAAACTCTGACGCTTGCATCAGACCCTGCTCCGGCGATTCACATTTATTCACTGCCAATAACACCGGCACCGACTGTTGACGCAACCATTGGGCAATTTCTTCATCACTGGCCGTGGATCCCTGTTGTCCGTCCACCACAAAAATAGCCGCCTGGGCTTCGGCCAGGGCCAAACTTGCCTGTTCGCGGATTTCCGGCAAAAATTCGGTGTCGTCATTAAACACTAATCCCCCGGTATCCACCACCTGAAAATCTCGATCCTGCCAGAAGGCCGGACGATAGGTGCGATCGCGGGTAATACCGGGTTGATCGTGAACGATTGCCTGCTGATTCCCCGCTAAACGGTTCACAAAGGTTGATTTACCCACATTGGGGCGGCCAATAATAGCAACAATAGGGAGGGACATAACTGAAGTATCAATCCAAAATAATCAAAAAAATAACGAAAAAGTCCTTTGCTAGTACCGTCCTCAGTGCCGAAGCGTCTTCACAACAAGCGAGATAATCCTGATGAAATGAATATTTTCTAAGCTCTCAACGGGTTTTAGAGAATCAACTATTCTGAACACGCTGATGCAGTTTTTAGCGGTGTTTTTCGTGCCGCATTTGTCCGAGCGCATCGGAAACCAAACTTAGCTTAATTATTATATCGGCTCAGTTGAACAACGTCAGATAATCCTGCAACAAAACACAAAAAAATGTACTGTCTACTTTATTGTGTTGTTGACCTGTGCTTCATCACCGCTGTGGGCATAGATTAATCCGGGGTGATTGAGGCTGTAGCGTCCCATGAGGCACCCCAGGGCATAGGAGATCAATTCTTTGACGGTGTCTTCCCGAAAGCGGGTTTCGAGGTCTTCCCCAAAGCCTTGTTCTACTGACCATTCTTCGTCGGTGAGGTCTTTATCTAGCCCTGCCGCATAGCCAGAGTAAGGTCTTACAGTGCCTTAAAAGCAACAGTTTTAGGGGATGACCTCTACTGCCATCAACCTCTATGTCAGGAACTTTTAGCTCAACAATTCAATTTCGGGGAATCCCGTTAAACCGTCTACACAGGCAATGAAAATATCCTTAACCCCCCGTTGCTGTAAATCGGTGAGAACCGAGAGCCAGAACTTGGAAGATTCATTCTCTGTTATCCACATGCC